>NZ_JBDYCV010000006.1:0-70870 GCF_040495915.1 Shigella sp. FJ200513
TTTTCTGCTCATTATTAGCTCCTTCTGATGCCATTCTATTTCAGGAAGGAGTGTCCGTTAAACTCAGGCTACCTCATTTCCTTCGTTTATTTGCATGAATATACAAACCGAAAATAGGAGATGCAATACAAAAGCTGTGGAAATATCAAACAGCCTCTCAATTTGGCAGACAGCGTCTGCCAAATCTTTGCCGATGGGAATTCTGCAGATGGTGTCTGCGGAATTCCCAATGGTGTTAATTCGCCAGACACTGTCTGGCGAATTTCAACATGTTGAAAAAAGAGGTAAAAAAGCCTCATTTGGCGTAAGTTTTTTGCAGAGACCCCACGTTTATACCGTCGACTTAAATCCTTCGATAGCCGATCAATCAACTGTGCACCATAAGCTGCTCTGGCCTCACCACCTTGTTCAAATTCGACAATCCGTCGGCCAATTTCCCAGTACGTCGCGGTCATCAGCGCGTTAACGCTACGTACCGTTTCCGTTCGGGCGCTATCGACCAGATGAATAATGCCGTTGTGGATTTGCTGGTAGCCTGTTGAGGTTCTCTCTGAGAGCGATTCCATTATCTGTCCCTTTATATGGCGCTGCGTTGAATAATGGAATCAGCTATACGCCGGGCATCTACCGGTAACAATCCAGATGAGCGTATTACATTGGTTTTCTTCAGATTATGCGAGGCGATTTCCAGAAAGAAAGGAGAATTTCAGCGCCGACTCTTTTCTGAGGAGGCGGCGCTGGGACAGAGCTTAAACTTCCAGCCAGTTCATAATGCCGTCTGCCGCTTTGCGACCTTCGGCGATGGCGGTAACGACCAGATCGGAACCACGGACGATATCGCCGCCAGCAAAGATTTTCGGGTTGCTGGTCTGGAAAGCGTTGTCGTTGCCTTCCGGAGCGATGATGCGGCCTTGTGAATCCAGCTCGACGCTGTGTTTTGCCAGCCATTCCATGTTGTGTGGACGGAAACCAAACGCCATGATCACCGCATCTGCCGGAACGATATGTTCGGAACCTGCAACGATCTCCGCGCGGCGACGGCCTTTGGCATCCGGTTCGCCCATTTCGGTACGTACCATTTTTACGCCGCTGACTTTGCCGTTACCGTTCACTTCAATCCCCAGTGGCTGGACGTTGAATTTGAACTCTACGCCTTCTTCCCGCGCGTTTTTCACTTCGCGGCGGGAACCCGGCATGTTCTCTTCATCACGACGATAGGCACAGGTAACGTGCTTTGCCCCCTGGCGTACAGACGTGCGCACGCAGTCCATCGCAGTGTCGCCACCGCCAAGTACTACCACGCGTTTGCCTTCCATGCTGACGAACGGTTCGTCGCGGGTTTCACCAAAGCCCATTAACTGTTTGGTGTTGGCGATAAGGAACGGCAGCGCTGCGTACACGCCATCGGCGTCTTCGTTTTCCAGCCCGCCGCGCATTGACTGATAAGTCCCAACGCCAAGGAACACGGCATCGTAATCACTCAGCAGATCGTCCAGCTGTACGTCGCGGCCCACTTCGGTATTGAGTTTGAATTCAATACCCATGCCGGTGAAGATTTCACGGCGACGCGTCATTACCTCTTTTTCCAGCTTGAAGGCCGGAATACCGAAGGTCAGCAGCCCGCCAATTTCTGGATGACGGTCGAAGACAACGGCTTTTACGCCGTTACGCGTCAGGACATCCGCACACGCCAGACCTGCCGGGCCTGCACCGATAATCGCCACTTTTTTACCGGTTTGCTTCACGCCGGACATATCCGGACGCCAGCCCATTTCGAACGCTTTATCATTGATATAACGCTCAATGTTGCCGATGGTCACCGCACCGAACTCATCGTTCAGGGTGCAGGAACCTTCGCACAGACGGTCTTGCGGGCAGACACGTCCGCATACTTCCGGCAGTGTGTTGGTCTGATGCGACAGTTCTGCCGCTTCAAAAATACGCCCCTCGTTGGCGAGCTTCAGCCAGTTTGGGATGTAGTTGTGTACCGGGCATTTCCACTCGCAGTATGGGTTGCCGCACGACAGACAGCGGTCAGCCTGCGCTTTGGCCTGGCCTTCGGAAAACGGCTCGTAAATTTCAACAAACTCAATTTTACGGATCTTCAGCGGTTTCTTTGGCGGATCAACGCGCTGCAGGTCGATAAATTGATAAACATTCTGACTCATTGTTGCTACCCCTTACTGCGCCTGCACGCGCAACTCTGCTGCGCTACGACTACGGTGACCCAGCAGTGCTTTTACATCACTGGACTTCGGTTTAACCAGCGCGAATTTCGTGGCGAAGGTTGACCAGTTCGCCAGAATCTCTTCACCGCGCTGAGAACCGGTATGCTGAACATGCTCGGTGATAAGACCGCGCAGATGCTCTTCATGGATCGCCAGATCGTCGACGCTTAAGACTTCGACCAGTTCCGGGTTAACGCGTTTGCGGAAATCACCGCTTTCATCGAGAACGTAAGCGAAGCCGCCGGTCATGCCCGCGCCGAAGTTAACGCCGGTTTTACCCAGAATACAGACAATACCGCCCGTCATATATTCACAGCCGTTGTCGCCAATGCCTTCTACCACGGTGATAGCACCGGAGTTCCGCACGCCGAAACGTTCACCCGCGCGGCCTGCGGCATACAGACGACCACCGGTCGCGCCATACAGGCAGGTGTTGCCGATAATGCTTGCTTCATGGCTGCGGAAGGCGGAACCAACCGGAGGACGAATGGCGATTAAGCCGCCCGCCATGCCTTTACCGACATAGTCGTTGGCATCCCCGGTCAGGTACAGTTCCACGCCGCCCGCGTTCCACACACCGAAACTCTGGCCTGCGGTGCCGTTGAAGTACGCTTTGATAGGATCGGCTGCCAGCCCCTGATCGCCGTGCGTCTGGGCGATATAGCCTGAAAGCGACGCGCCGACAGAACGGTCGGTGTTGCGGATATCGAACCAGAAGGTTTTGCTCTGGCGTTCATCGACAAACGGTTTCGCCTGTTGCAGCAACTGCGCGTTCAGTAGGCCGTTATCAAACGGCGGGTTGTTTTCAGTGCAGTAGAGTGACTTACCTGCATGTGGCTCGGCAGTCTCCAGCAGCTTCGACAGCGCCAGTTTCTGCTGTTTGGCGGTGAAACCGTCCAGCTCTTTCAGCAGGTCGGTGCGACCAATCAGATCCACCAGACGCGTTACTCCCAGCTGTGCCATCAGCTCGCGGGTTTCACGGGCGATAAACTCAAAGTAATTAGTCACCTTGAACGGCAGGCCGTGATAGTGATTCTTACGCAGTTTGTCATCCTGAGTTGCTACACCCGTGGCGCAGTTGTTCAGGTGGCAAATACGCAGATATTTACAGCCGAGCGCCACCATTGGGCCAGTGCCGAAGCCGAAGCTTTCTGCGCCGAGAATCGCCGCTTTGATGATATCGACACCCGTTTTCAGGCCGCCATCAACCTGCAAACGAATTTTATGACGCAAGCCGTTGGCAACCAGCGCCTGTTGGGTTTCCACCAGACCGAGTTCCCACGGGCAGCCTGCATATTTCACTGACGACAGCGGGCTTGCGCCGGTGCCGCCGTCATAGCCCGCGATGGTGATCAAGTCCGCATAAGCTTTCGCCACGCCAGTCGCGATGGTGCCAACGCCTGGTTCGGACACCAGCTTAACGGAGATCATCGCTTTCGGGTTAACCTGCTTGAGGTCGAAAATAAGCTGCGCTAAGTCTTCGATAGAGTAGATATCGTGGTGCGGCGGCGGGGAGATCAGCGTCACTCCGGGCACCGAATAGCGCAGTTTGGCGATGTAAGGAGTGACTTTGTCGCCCGGCAACTGACCACCTTCGCCCGGCTTCGCGCCCTGGGCGACTTTAATCTGAATGACGTCGGCATTGACCAGATACGCCGGAGTAACGCCGAAGCGACCAGAAGCCACCTGCTTGATGCGCGACACTTTGTTAGTGCCATAGCGCGCCGGGTCTTCGCCGCCTTCACCGGAGTTCGAGTTACCGCCGATGCTATTCATCGCTTCCGCCAGCGCCTCGTGGGCTTCCGGGCTTAACGCGCCGATAGACATCGCGGCGGTATCAAAGCGTTTAAACAGTTCGCTTGCCGGTTCAACATCAGCAATGTTGACCGCGTTTTCACCCGGCGTAATTGCCAGCAGATCGCGCAGCGTGGTTGCCGGACGCTCATTAACCAGCTTCGCGTATTCCTGATAGTCGCTGTACTCGCCGCTTTGTACCGCCTGTTGCAGCGTGCGCACCACGTCCGGGTTGTAGGCGTGGTATTCGCCGCCGTGGACGTATTTCAGCAGGCCGCCCTGGCTAATCGGCTTGCGCGCCAGCCAGGCACGTTTCGACAGATTCAGCAGATCCTGCTGGAAGTCTTCAAAGCTTGCCCCACCAATGCGGCTGACCGCGCCCTGGAAGCACAGGCCCACTACATCATCGTGTAGACCGACCGCTTCAAACAGTTTCGAGCAGCGGTAAGAGGCGATGGTGGAGATGCCCATTTTGGACATGATTTTGTACAAGCCTTTGTTGATGCCGTTACGGTAGTTGAGCATCACGGTACGATAATCTTTGGCAATCGCGTGGGTGTCTACCAGGCGGCCCAGCGTTTCATAGGCAAGGTACGGATAAATAGCCGTCGCGCCGAAACCCAGCAACACGGCGAAGTGGTGCGGATCGCGGGCGCTGGCGGTTTCGACGATGATGTTGGCATCGCAACGCAGGCTTTGATCGACCAGACGGGTCTGGATCGCGCCAACCGCCATCGGAGCCGGAACCGGCAGGCGATCTTTAGCGATATTCCGGTCGGAGAGCACCAGCAACACGGTGCCGCTACGTACCATTTTTTCGGCTTTGTCGCATAGCTCTTTGACTGTCGCTTCGAGCGTGGTTTTAGTGACGTCAAAGGTGATATCCAGCGTATCTGCGCGGTAGTGCTCCTCTTTCATCGTCGTGAGCTGTTTGAAATCGGAGTAGAGCAGAATCGGCGATTTAAAGCTTAAACGGTGCGCCTGGCCCTCTGCTTCGCAAAAGACGTTCATTTCACGACCGATACTGGTGGCGAGCGACATAACATGCGCTTCACGCAGCGGGTCGATTGGCGGGTTAGTCACCTGGGCAAACTGCTGGCGGAAGTAGTCGTAAATAATGCGCGGCTGACTGGAGAGCACGGCGAATGGGGTATCATCGCCCATCGAACCGACCGCTTCCTGACCGTTTTCGCC
Organism: Shigella sp. FJ200513; assembly: GCF_040495915.1. Classification (NCBI taxonomy): domain Bacteria; kingdom Pseudomonadati; phylum Pseudomonadota; class Gammaproteobacteria; order Enterobacterales; family Enterobacteriaceae; genus Shigella; species Shigella sp. FJ200513. Next base: position 5,217 of record NZ_JBDYCV010000006.1, read on the forward strand.
CAGTACGCGAATTACGGAGTCCAGCTCTTCCGCGCTGTAGTTAAACTGTTTCTGGTAGCTGGCAAGCGTGTCGTCGTCCAGTTCGCGGCTACCCACTTCTTCATCGGGCAGATCTTCAAACGGTACCAGTCGGCGGACGTTTTTCTCCATCCACTCTTTATAAGGGTGGCGGCTTTTCAGATCGTCATCGGTTTCTGCCGAGTGCAGAATACGCCCACTGCGAGTGTCGATCACCATCAGTTCGCCTGGCCCGACGCGGCCTTTTTCGACCACTTCGTCAGGCTGGTAATCCCAGATACCGACTTCAGAGGCGCAGGTGATGAGCTTGTCTTTGGTAATGACGTAGCGTGCCGGACGCAGACCGTTACGGTCGAGGTTACAGGCAGCGAAGCGACCATCGGACATCACGATGCCCGCCGGACCATCCCACGGCTCCATATGCATGGAGTTAAAGTCAAAGAAGGCACGCAGTTCCGGGTCCATATCCGGGTTGTTCTGCCAGGCGGGTGGCACTAACAGGCGCATGGCGCGGATGATATCCATCCCGCCTGCCAGCAGCAGTTCCAGCATGTTATCCATGGAACTGGAGTCAGAACCGGTTTCGTTGACGAATGGCGCGGCGTCGTGCAGGTCAGGGATCAGCGGCGTCTGGAATTTATAGGTACGCGCACGCGCCCATTGGCGGTTACCGGTGATGGTGTTGATTTCACCGTTATGCGCCAGATAGCGGAACGGTTGCGCCAGCGGCCAGCGCGGTACGGTGTTAGTGGAGAAGCGCTGGTGGAACAGGCAAATGGCCGATTCCAGACGCAGGTCCGCAAGATCCAGATAAAAGCGCGGCAGATCCGCCGGCATACACAGACCTTTATAGATGTTCACCAGATTCGACAGGCTACAGACGTAGAAGTCTTTGTCGGCTTCGAGACGCTTTTCAATGCGGCGGCGGGCGATAAACAGACGGCGCTCCATATCGCGTGGACGCCAGCCTGCCGGGGCGTTCACAAAAATTTGCTCAATGCGTGGCAGAGAGGAGAGGGCGATTTCACCCAGCACGCCTTCGTTAGTGGGGACATCACGCCAGCCCACAATCGACAAGGTTTCGCGTTGCAGTTCTTCTTCAACGATGCGGCGTGCGGCAGCGGCGAGTTCAGGATCTTTATTCAGGAAGAGCATCCCGACAGCGTAGTTTTTTGCTAAACGCCAGCCGCGCTCCTGCGCAACGATGCGAAAAAAGCGATCCGGTTTTTGTAACAGCAAGCCGCAACCGTCGCCGGTTTTACCATCGGCGAGAATCGCGCCACGGTGCTGCATGCGGGCCAGTGCGTGTATTGCAGTACGCACTACCTTGTGGCTAGGTTCGCCTTCTATGTGGGCGATCAGGCCGAAACCACAGTTATCCCTCTCAAGGGATTTATCGTACAACATATCGTGAACCTCCCCCAGGCTCTGCGGGAACCCCACTTCCGAACCGCTGCGCACGGGCACAGAAAGAGCGTGGCGACGGGGTTTGCGTGTCATACGCGCGCCTCGCATTCGCCCCCTTGTTGTCCTTTTCGCATCGGTTAATACGGTGAAGAGGGGATCTCAATTACTGCATAAATATGATGAGCAGGCTGCTCATCCAGAAAGCTTCCAGCGGATTTCCAACTTATCGGGAAAGCTGATACAGGTCAAATGGCAAGCTTATTGGTACAGAAATGTGCTTTAGCGCAAAATTCTTTATTAAATAGCTGAAATTAAAATAGATTTTATCTTTAAGGCTAAAAGGAGAGTCGTTAGAGAAACAGTCAATTCCTGACTGTCATAAAGGCGTGTTAACCCTTATCCTGCCTTGAACTGACGAGAAAACCAGCATTTTATACTGCCTTAATTGGTAATGACGTTTCATGCTACTGTTTTTGCCTAAAATCCATAAGGAGATAAAAAAATCTGACACAAGATAAGCAAAAGTGATTTATGTGATTGTGCATGAAATTTCGGTAATTTTGATTGATTATGCAGTTGATAAAAGCAGGCCGGGACGATTGATCCAGGTCATCGCCGAATTGAGCTAAAAATGGCAGGCTTTGGCCTCTTTTCAAGGCGCGGTCTATCAGATTATGCAGTTACAGAAATTAGTCAATATGTTTGGTGGTGATCTCACCCGTCGTTATGGGCAAAAGGTGCATAAGCTGACGCTGCACGGCGGTTTTAGCTGCCCTAACCGTGACGGTACCATCGGGCGTGGTGGCTGCACATTCTGTAATGTTGCCTCGTTTGCCGATGAAGCGCAGCAGCATCGTTCCATTGCCGAGCAACTGGCGCACCAGGCGAATTTAGTTAACCGCGCTAAACGCTATCTGGCCTACTTTCAGGCGTATACCAGCACCTTTGCGGAAGTTCAGGTGCTGCGTTCTATGTATCAGCAGGCGGTGAGCCAGGCCAATATTGTCGGTTTGTGTGTTGGTACCCGCCCGGACTGCGTGCCGGATGCGGTGCTGGATCTGCTTTGCGAATATAAGGACCAGGGTTACGAAGTGTGGCTGGAGCTGGGGCTACAAACCGCCCACGACAAAACACTGCATCGCATCAACCGCGGCCATGATTTTGCCTGTTATCAGCGTACAACCCAGCTGGCACGTCAGCGCGGGCTGAAGGTGTGTTCCCACTTAATTGTCGGCCTGCCTGGCGAAGGGCAGGCTGAATGTTTGCAAACGCTGGAGCGAGTGGTTGAAACCAGCGTGGACGGCATAAAGCTGCATCCGCTGCATATTGTGAAAGGCAGCATTATGGCGAAAGCCTGGGAAGCGGGGCGTTTGAACGGTATTGAACTGGAGGATTATACGCTCACTGCCGGAGAAATGATTCGCCATACGCCACCGGAAGTGATCTACCACCGCATTTCCGCCAGCGCCCGTCGCCCGACGCTGCTTGCTCCGCTGTGGTGCGAAAATCGATGGACGGGAATGGTCGAGCTGGATCGCTATCTGAATGAACATGGCGTACAGGGATCGGCGCTGGGACGTCCGTGGCTACCTCCAACGGAGTAGGTCGTTGAGGGGAATTCCGCATTTCTCACACAATTTATAACGTAACTGTCAGAATTGGGTATTATTGGGGCAGGTTGTCGTGAAGGAATTCCCTAATGAAGCAAATTCGTCTGCTGGCGCAGTATTATGTTGACCTGATGATGAAGTTAGGTCTGGTGCGCTTCTCAATGTTGCTGGCGCTGGCCCTCGTCGTTCTTGCCATTGTGGTACAAATGGCGGTAACCATGGTGCTGCATGGTCAGGTCGAAAGCATTGATGTTATTCGTTCTATCTTCTTTGGTTTGCTGATTACGCCGTGGGCGGTCTACTTTCTATCGGTGGTCGTCGAGCAACTGGAGGAGTCACGACAACGTCTGTCACGGCTGGTGCAAAAACTGGAGGAGATGCGCGAGCGCGATTTGAGCCTCAACGTTCAGTTAAAAGATAATATTGCCCAGCTAAATCAGGAAATTGCCGTTCGTGAAAAAGCGGAAGCAGAACTGCAGGAAACCTTCGGCCAACTGAAAATTGAAATCAAAGAGCGCGAAGAGACACAAATTCAGCTCGAGCAGCAATCCTCATTCTTACGTTCCTTCCTTGATGCTTCACCCGACTTGGTTTTTTATCGTAACGAAGATAAAGAGTTTTCCGGCTGTAACCGCGCGATGGAGCTGCTGACCGGAAAAAGCGAAAAACAACTGGTTCACCTGAAACCTGCTGATGTTTACTCACCGGAAGCCGCCGCAAAAGTCATTGAAACCGATGAAAAAGTGTTCCGTCATAATGTGTCACTGACCTATGAACAGTGGCTGGATTACCCGGACGGGCGCAAAGCCTGCTTTGAAATCCGTAAAGTGCCGTACTACGACCGCGTGGGTAAACGTCACGGTTTGATGGGCTTTGGTCGCGACATTACCGAGCGTAAGCGGTATCAGGATGCGCTTGAACGCGCCAGCCGCGACAAAACGACGTTTATTTCCACCATCAGTCACGAATTGCGTACACCGCTGAACGGTATCGTCGGCCTGAGCCGCATTCTGCTGGATACCGAACTCACCGCCGAGCAGGAAAAATATCTCAAAACTATCCATGTTTCGGCCGTCACGCTGGGGAATATCTTTAACGATATTATCGACATGGATAAGATGGAACGGCGCAAGGTCCAGCTTGATAATCAGCCGGTTGATTTCACCAGCTTCCTTGCCGATCTGGAAAATCTCTCCGCATTGCAGGCGCAACAAAAAGGATTGCGCTTTAACCTGGAGCCTACGCTGCCATTACCGCATCAGGTCATTACCGACGGGACGCGTTTACGGCAGATCCTGTGGAACCTCATCAGTAACGCCGTCAAATTCACCCAGCAAGGCCAGGTTACCGTGCGCGTGCGCTACGATGAAGGCGATATGCTGCATTTTGAAGTGGAAGATTCTGGTATCGGCATTCCGCAGGATGAGCTGGATAAAATCTTCGCCATGTATTACCAGGTGAAAGACAGTCATGGCGGTAAACCTGCCACCGGCACCGGTATTGGTCTGGCCGTTTCTCGTCGTCTGGCGAAAAATATGGGCGGCGATATTACGGTTACCAGTGAACAGGGCAAAGGTTCAACCTTTACGTTGACGATCCACGCACCGTCGGTGGCAGAAGAGGTCGATGATGCGTTTGATGAAGACGATATGCCTTTACCGGCGCTGAATGTGCTGCTGGTGGAAGACATTGAACTGAACGTGATTGTCGCGCGTTCTGTGCTGGAAAAATTAGGTAACAGCGTTGATGTCGCCATGACCGGCAAGGCGGCGCTGGAGATGTTTAAACCGGGCGAATACGACCTGGTGTTGCTGGATATTCAGTTGCCAGATATGACCGGGCTGGATATCTCTCGTGAACTGACGAAGCGTTATCCGCGCGAGGATTTACCGCCGCTGGTGGCCTTAACCGCTAACGTGCTGAAAGACAAACAAGAGTACCTCAATGCTGGAATGGATGATGTGCTGAGTAAGCCGCTTTCGGTTCCGGCGCTAACCGCGATGATCAAGAAATTCTGGGATACCCAGGATGATGAGGAGAGTACGGTGACGACAGAAGAGAACAGTAAATCAGAAGCATTGCTCGATATTCCCATGCTGGAACAGTATCTCGAACTTGTAGGACCGAAGCTGATCACCGACGGGTTAGCGGTGTTTGAGAAGATGATGCCGGGCTATGTCAGCGTGCTGGAGTCGAATCTGACGGCGCAGGATAAAAAAGGCATTGTTGAGGAAGGACATAAAATTAAAGGTGCGGCGGGGTCAGTGGGGTTACGCCATCTGCAACAGCTGGGTCAGCAAATTCAGTCTCCTGACCTTCCCGCCTGGGAAGATAACGTCGGTGAATGGATTGAAGAGATGAAAGAAGAGTGGCGTCACGACGTAGAAGTGCTGAAAGCGTGGGTGGCAAAAGCCACTAAAAAATGACCCCGGCTAGACCGGGGTGCGCGAATACTGCGCCAACACCAGGGAAATCTTGGCTGCGCCGTAAATTATTATGATGAGTTACAAGGGCACAGCACTGTTTTTCAGGCCGCACGCAGTTAAGATAGCAAAACTTAAATGATTTGTTACATGAATCAGTTAAATGTGTGATGCGTACCATTTTTATTAAAAAAATTAATGTGTTTCAGTCAATTGCGAAAGGATGATCACAATGAAGAAAATTGGCGTAATTCTGAGCGGATGCGGCGTCTATGACGGTTCTGAAATTCATGAAGCGGTGTTGACGTTGTTAGCTATTTCACGCAGCGGTGCGCAGGCGGTCTGCTTTGCACCGGATAAGCAGCAGGTTGATGTTATCAACCATTTAACTGGCGAAGCGATGACGGAAACGCGCAATGTGCTGATTGAAGCGGCACGAATAACGCGCGGTGAAATCCGTCCTCTGGCCCAGGCCGATGCCGCTGAACTGGATGCGTTGATTGTGCCGGGGGGGTTTGGCGCGGCGAAGAATTTAAGCAATTTTGCCAGTCTTGGTAGCGAATGCACCGTTGACCGTGAATTAAAGGCGCTGGCACAAGCGATGCATCAGGCCGGAAAACCGCTTGGTTTTATGTGTATTGCCCCGGCGATGCTGCCGAAAATTTTCGATTTCCCGCTGCGTTTGACCATCGGTACTGATATCGATACCGCAGAAGTGCTGGAAGAGATGGGCGCGGAGCATGTGCCGTGTCCTGTCGATGATATCGTGGTTGATGAAGACAATAAGATTGTCACCACCCCAGCATATATGCTGGCGCAGAACATTGCAGAAGCGGCGAGCGGCATTGATAAGCTGGTTTCCCGCGTGCTGGTTCTGGCTGAATGAGTAAAAGCCGCTTAACGGTGTTTAGTTTCGTTCGCCGTTTTCTTTTGCGGTTAATGGTTGTCCTCGCCGTTTTCTGGGGCGGGGGCATCGCGTTGTTTAGCGTTGCGCCTGTTCCCTTCTCAGCGGTAATGGTCGAGCGACAGGTCAGCGCCTGGCTGCATGGCAATTTTCGTTACGTGGCACATTCTGACTGGGTCAGTATGGATCAAATCTCGCCGTGGATGGGACTGGCGGTGATTGCCGCAGAAGATCAGAAATTTCCTGAGCACTGGGGCTTTGATGTCGCTTCCATTGAGAAAGCCCTGGCGCACAACGAGCGCAATGAAAACCGTATTCGCGGTGCTTCAACGATTTCTCAGCAGACGGCCAAAATCTCTTTTTATGGGATGGGCGTAGCTGGGTACGAAAAGGGCTGGAAGCTGGATTAACGCTGGGGATAGAAACAGTCTGGAGCAAAAAGCGTATCCTGACGGTTTACCTGAATATCGCCGAATTTGGCGACGGTGTGTTTGGCGTCGAAGCTGCGGCACAACGTTATTTCCACAAACCCGCGAGCAAACTTACCCGGTCGGAAGCTGCATTACTGGCAGCTGTATTACCTAATCCACTTCGTTTCAAAGTCTCCTCGCCATCGGGCTACGTGCGTAGCCGTCAGGCGTGGATTTTACGGCAGATGTATCAGTTAGGCGGTGAGCCGTTTATGCAACAACACCAGCTGGATTAAGCTTCGCGCGAAGTGAGGGCCAGCGTTTTGCTCTCACGAGGTTGCAGATCTTTCTGCAGGGCAATAGCCAGCGCCGGTTGGGCGATAAATCGTTTCCATAACCGCTCTTGCTTACGCAGACAACACCACTTCGACCAGGTCGCCAGTGGAATCAATGTGCTTTCACCAATGTTGTCGCAGACGACCGGGATAACCTCTGACTCACTGATGCGGTGACAGAGGATATTCTGCGGCTTCAGCGACATCGTCACGATACGGTTATCCTGCAAATAACGCTTCAGCTGTTTCAGTAGCTGGCGCAGTTGTGCAATGTCTTCTTCGTAACGGCATTGTTCAGCAAATTCGGTCAGCGTAATGGAAGGCTTGCCGTCAAAATCGGCAATCACATCGTAGACATAACCGGTTCCGCAATCCGTCTCAACGGTACCGTGATAGCGCGGTATTCCACTCCAGTCTTTTAACCGGCGACCAAGATGCGCGTAGTACTTTAACTCACGGCGGATCTCTTTATCGCCACCATCGCCACGATGGTAGACAATCTTGATACAGCGTTGGGCATCTTCCGGATGCGCATAACATTTCCGATGTCTTCCGGTGCCCAGGGGACTTTGTTCAGATAAGCGAATCATGCCATCTCCTGGAAATATTTTCTGACGATCTCCAGTATGGTCGATTAACTTAAACAAAACCTAAACAATGCCTCTTAAGGTTTTCTTAAGGTTCTTCTGAAAGTGAAAAGCGCACAAAATGTACAAATGACGTTGATTGAGAACGATTTCAGTACGTGATTTTCTTATTGTCGGGGGAGCTTGAAGGGAGTTGTATGTCAAAGTGATGAAGATTAATCTTCATCAAAACCAGAATTAAAGAGGGCGATAACGGCGGCCAGTGCTTCCTCTTCCTGTGGACCGGTCGCTTCAACTTCAATCTGCCGTCCTTTGGCAGAATCCAACATCAGCAGCGCAATAACGCTGTTGGCTTCAGCCTCGGTGCCTTCGTCATTACGTAACAGCACTTCAGCGTCAAAACCCTGCATTAATTCAAACAGCTTCATTGCAGGCCGGGCATGCATGCCCAGCTTGTTTGTGATTTCAACAGTTTGCTTGACGGTCATGGTTTACGTTTTTCCAGCGTACGATGGCGTGACTGGACGTTTTTACCGCGCGAGCGGAAGTAGTCTGCCAGTTGCTCTGCAATATACACCGAACGGTGCTTCCCGCCGGTACAACCAATGGCGACCGTCAGGTAGCTACGGTTGTTGGTTTCCAGCATAGGTAACCATAGCTCAAGATAGCTTCGCGTCTGGTAGATAAAATTGTGTACTTCTGTGTGGCGGTCGAGGAACGCGGCGACAGGTTTATCAAGACCTGTCATTGGACGCAGTTTCGGATCCCAGTGCGGGTTCGGCAAGAAGCGCACGTCAAAGACGTAATCTGCATCGATAGGGATACCGTGTTTGAAGCCGAAAGACTCAAAGACCATGGTCAGTTCGCGTTCACGTTTACCCAGCAGACGGGTACGCAGCATTTCAGCCAGCTCGTGAACGGACATTTCTGAGGTATCGACAATCAGATCCGCTCGCGAACGCAGAGGCTCCAGCAAATCGCTTTCTTTGTCGATAGCACTTTCCAGCGACAGGTTTTTGCTGGAAAGCGGATGCAGTCGGCGCGTGTCACTGTAACGACGAATTAAGGTATTACGGTCGGCATCCAGGAACAGTAGTTGCGGTGAGAAAGCGTCAGGCAGGTTACTCATCGCCTGTTCGAATATTTCTGGTGACTCCGGCATATTACGAACATCAATGCTGACGGCGGCAGAAATCTCGCGATCGGCCAGAGTTCGAGCCAGATCGGGTAACAACACTACGGGAAGGTTATCCACGCAGTAAAAACCCATATCTTCCAGCGCACGCAGGGCGACAGATTTACCTGAACCTGAACGTCCGCTGACGATCATCAGTACCATGTACTGTTTCTCCTCACAACGTCTAAAAGAGACATTACCGAATAACTACGCTTCATCCGGAGTACCTTCGGTATCCGTAATGATTTGATACAGCTCTTCATCGCTCTGGGCTGCGCGTAAACGGCGGCAGATGGTTTTGTCCGCCAGACGTTTCGCCACCAGCGACAGAGTATGCAGGTGCGTTTTAGTTTGGTCTGCCGGCACCAGCAGGGCAAAAAGTAAGTCCACCGGTTGGTTGTCGATGGCATCGAAAGCTATAGGCGTTTCGAGCTGAACGAAAACGCCAACGGCACGCAGAGTATCTTCTTCAAGTTTGCCATGCGGAATGGCAATACCATTGCCGATACCGGTACTGCCCATTTTTTCCCGCGTCAGGATAGCTTCAAAAACCACCTGAGGCGGCAGGCTAAGTTGTTTCGCCGCCAGCTCGCTGATGATTTCCAGGGCGCGTTTTTTGCTCTGACAGTGGACGCGGCTTCGCGTACATTCCCTGTTAAGAACACTGCTAAGCTGTAGAGTTGTATCATTATTTGTCATAATTTCACCTAAGAACCTGCCCACTCAAACAGTGGAACAGGCTCGGAGCATTAACCGTACAAATGGCCCGTTGTGCCGCACAACAGGCCGCCATGCACATGCTAATTGCCCGGACAATTAGTGTTGTTTCAGTTTATCTTTATGTTTGGTCAACTGGCGTGCCAGCTTATCAATTAAGCCATCAATGGCAGCGTACATGTCCTGACCTTCCGCGCTGGCATGAATTTCACCACCGTTTACATGCAGTGTTGCATCTGAGGTGTGGGTGACTTTCTCCACTTTCAGAACAACATAGACCTGGTTGATTCGGTCAAAATATTGCTCAAGTTTGGCAAATTTAGCTGTAACAAATTCGCGCAGTGCCTCGGTGATCTCGACGTTATTTCCGGTAATGTTGAGCTGCATAGTGTCTTCCTTATCGGTTGGGTCAAACGAGCTGTTTACGCTGGTTTGACGGCGGAATGGATAAAGACTCTCGGTACTTCGCAACAGTGCGGCGTGCCACCATGATACCTTGTTCCGACAGCAAAGAGGTTAACTTGCTGTCGCTCAACGGTTTCGCTGGGTTTTCCGCCGCGATTAATTTCTTCACCAGTGCACGAATCGCCGTGGAGGAAGCTTCGCCGCCGCCCTCGGTATTGACGTGACTGGAAAAGAAATACTTCAGTTCAAAAATGCCTCGTGGACTATGCAGGTATTTTTGCGTGGTCACGCGAGATATCGTCGATTCATGCATTTCGACAGCCTGGGCGATATCGGCCAGTACCATCGGTTTCATATATTCTTCACCTTGCTCAAAGAAGGCTTGCTGCTGTTCAACGATACAGCGACTCACGCGCAGTAGCGTATCGTTACGGCTTTCCAGACTCTTGATCAACCATTTGGCATCCTGCAGATTGCTGCGGATAAACTGGCTGTCACCATCGTTGCGCGCGTTATTGCACATCGAGGCGTAGTGCTGGTTGATTTGCAGACGCGGAATGCTGTCACTGTTGAGTTCTACCGTCCAGTGACCGTTATGCTTACGCACCAGCACATCTGGAATGACATACTCAGGTTCGCCAGTCTGGATCGACTGCCCGGGGCGCGGATCGAGCGACTGGATCAGATTGACGGCTTCTTTCAGCACATCTTCTTTCAGACGCGTGACGCGCATTAAAGTGCGGAAGTCGTGATTGGCTAACAGATCGAGATGATCGCTAATGATCAATCTGGCCTCTTCCAGCCACGGCGTGGTCTTATCGAATTGGGAGAGTTGGATTAGCAGGCAGTCACGCAGATCTTTTGCCGCTACACCGACCGGGTCAAACCGTTGGATCCGCTTAAGGACGGCTTCAACCTCGTCGATGTCGATCTCTTCATCGCCCATACTTTCGAGAATATCTTCCAGCGGGACAGTCAGATAACCGGTTTCATCAACGGCATCGACGATAGAGGTAGCAATAGCGCGGTCAGTGTCGGAAAACGGTGTCAGCTCGACCTGCCACATCAGGTAATCCTGCAAGGTCTGCGTCGTTTCGCCCTGGTAGACCGGCAGCTCGTCGTCAATGTAGTCACCGCTGGTGCCGGATGGTGTACCAGCGGTGTAAATGGTGTCCCAACTGGCATCGAGCGGCAGCTCTTCCGGCATCTCTTTTTGTTCGAGCGCGTCGGCGGTGTCCAGCGTTTCACTGTCTTGCGTTTCGCGGGTGTCGATTTCTTCATGAGTGTCGATTTGCTCAAGCAGCGGATTACTCTCCAGCGCCTGCTGTAGCTCCTGCTGAAGTTCCAGCGTCGACAACTGCAACAGACGAATTGCCTGTTGGAGCTGTGGCGTCATCGCCAGTTGTTGGCTAAGCCTGAGTTGCAAACCTTGCTTCATGTTCAGAATCGTACTCTCCTGCTAAAACGTCGCAAACTTCTACCCTATCAGAGTCTGAAGTCTTCCCCAAGGTATACACGCTTAACGTGTTCGTCTTGTAAGATTTCTGTAGGCGTGCCGTGGGCGATCAAATGCCCCTGACTGACGATATAAGCGCGTTCACAAACCGCCAGTGTTTCACGCACGTTGTGGTCAGTGATCAGCACGCCCAGGCCGCTGTCGCGCAGGTGTTCAATGATGCGTTTAATGTCGATAACCGAGATCGGGTCAACCCCGGCAAACGGTTCGTCGAGCAGAATAAATTTCGGATTCGCAGCCAGTGCGCGGGCAATTTCTACACGGCGACGTTCACCCCCGGAGAGTGACTGCCCCATGCTGTCACGCAGGTGCTCAATGTGAAACTCTTCCATCAGCTCGTTCGCGCGGTCTTCACGTTGTTCAGCAGACAAGTCGTCACGAATTTGCAGTACCGCCATCAGGTTATCGTAAACGCTGAGGCGACGGAAAATGGAGGCTTCCTGTGGCAGATAGCCGATACCGCGGCGCGCGCGTGCATGCAGAGGCAGCAGACTGATATCGTCATCATCAATAATGATGTTGCCCGCATCGCGCGGCACAATGCCTACAACCATGTAGAAAGTGGTGGTCTTACCGGCACCGTTTGGCCCCAGCAGACCGACAATTTCCCCGGAGTTGACGGTCAGGCTGACGTCTTCTACCACGCGACGGCCTTTATAGGCTTTTGCAAGGTTCTTTGCAGTTAATGTTGCCATAACGAATTAATTACCCTTCTTCTGTGCCGGGGTCTGGCCTTTGTTGTTTTTGTCCTGCAGCTGCGACGGCACCAGAACGGTGGTTACGCGCTTGCCTTTGTCGCTGAAAGCCTGCATTTTCTGCTCTTTCACCAGGTAAGTGATCTTATCGCCCTTAATGTTGCTATCGACCTGCTGCAGATAAGCATTACCCGTCAGAACGACAAAATCTTTTGCCAGTTCGTAGTGCATCTGGGAAGCGTGACCTTCAACGGGTTTACCGTTGTCCTGCATCTGGTAGAACGTTGCCGGTTTACCGTATCCGTCAATCACTTCTTTACCTTGTTCGCCGCCCGGACGGGTAACGACCACTTTGTCGGCATTAATTTTGATGGTGCCCTGGGTGACGATGACATTACCGGTAAAGGTAACCACGTTGCCTTGCATATCAAGAGATTGCTGGTCCGATTCAATGTGGATCGGCTGATCAGTGTCTCCGGTTACGGCAAATGCCGGAATGCTGGCGGCCAGAAGTGAGCTGGCAAGCACAAGATTAAGGCTGAGTTTGTTTGTTTTGAATTTCATAGGATGTTCTAACCTTTTCAATCAGCTCGGCGTTCTTGCTGCGTAAGTTGCCGCGCATTTTCAGACCGCTGGAGTTAAATGTTGTTCCGTATAACGTGACGAGGTCTTCAGAGGTAACATCCTGCGTCACCAGATTGATCTGCGCGTTATCCGTCGTGATTCTGCGAAGTTGAGAGTCTGGCACAAGTGCGTTGACTTCAACGTGTCCATATAAATAGAGCATCCGGTCATTGGTCAGCTTGGCTTTATCTGCTTTTACGGACCATGTCGGGATTTTATCCTTATCAAACGTGGTAAGTACCGGCTGCGTAAACCACGAAACGGCCTGATCGGAATAATATTCAACGTGTTGAGCAATCAATCGATAGCTTAGTGCCCCTTCTGGGTTATAGACGAGCGTGTCCGTATGCTCGCTTTTATAGGTGGGATCATTGTTGTTGACGACCACCTGGGCGGTATCGTCTTTTTCGGCCATATTAATGCCGATCATCACCAGAACCGCCAGTGATAGCACAATGATAACCCAACGTCTGGCTTTACTCATATCGATTGCCCTTTGGCTTCATCCAGTTTGCCCTGCGCCAGGAGTAATAAGTCGCAAACTTCGCGCACTGCGCCACGACCGCCAGCAATGCGCGTCACGTAATCGGCGCGCGGGATCAACAGTGGATGCGCATCGGCCACGGCGACGCTTAAACCCACTTTTTCCATTACCGGCCAGTCGATGAGATCATCGCCAACATAAGCCACATTTTCCGGGGCAATCGCCAATTTTTCCAGCAAATCGCTAAAGGCGATCAGTTTGTTTGACTGCCCCTGATACAAGTGAGTGATCCCCAATGTGGCACAACGATCTTCTACCAGTTTAGCCTTTCGCCCGGTAATGATAGCGACTTCAATATCAGAGGTGAGCGCACAACGAATGCCATAACCGTCACGAACATTGAACGCTTTCAGCTCTTCGCCGTTATTGCCCATATAAATCAGGCCATCTGACAGTACGCCATCAACGTCGAGGATCAGCAGACGAATGTTCTCTGCTTTTGCCATAACGTCGGCGCTGACAGGGCCGTAACAGGTCGCAAGCGACGCACCTGCTTTGCTCATTGTTGTTTATCCTTGAATCTTTACACTACGCCTGCACGCAGTAAATCATGCATATGTAACACACCGAGTAAATGGTCGCCATCGGCAACCATCACGGAGGTGATATGGCGGGACTGCATTAAGTTCAGTGCCTCAACGGCCAGAATGCCAGGGCGCACACGTATTCCCCCCGGCGTCATCACATCGGCAATACTTAACTGACGAACATCCACGCCCATATCGAAGACACGGCGTAAATCACCGTCGGTAAAGATGCCTTCAATCATCATATTGTCATCGCAAATGACAGTCATACCAAGATTTTTGCGGGTAACTTCCAGCAATGCGTCACGCAGACTGGCCGTTTTCTTAACATGCGGGATCTCATCGCCCGTATGCATAATATCGTTTACGCGCAGCAGAAGTTTACGACCCAGTGCGCCGCCTGGGTGTGAGAGCGCAAAATCTTCAGCAGTAAAGCCGCGTGCTTTTAACAGCGCGACAGCGAGGGCATCGCCCATAACCAGCGTGGCGGTGGTGCTGCTGGTCGGTGCCAGCCCTAACGGACAGGCTTCTTTCGCTACTTTAACACACAGATGCACATCTGCGGCGCGCGCCATGCTGCTCTCCGGGCGACCGGTGATGCAGATTAACGGTACGTGAAGACGCTTAAGCACTGGAATTAAGGCCGTGATTTCGCTGGATTCACCTGAGTTAGAGATAGCAATCACCACATCCTGTGGGGTGACCATGCCTAAATCACCATGCGCGGCTTCACTAGGATGGACGAAAAATGAAGGTGTACCGGTGCTGGCAAACGTTGCGGCCATTTTGCGCCCGATGTGCCCCGATTTCCCCATCCCCATGACGACAACTTTCCCTTTACACCAGAACATCTTTTCACAGGCAAGCGTGAAATTCTGATTGATGTATTGATCAAGCTCCGCCAGGCATTCACGTTCAATCGCCAGGACTTCTTTACCTGCTTGCTGAAAGTCAAAACCCGGTTGTAACTCTACGTGCGACATAATGCGTTTCCAGTTATTCAACGAGTATTGGCGATAACCAGTACAACATCGCCAGCCATACGATAAATCCGCCAGTTAATAATACCCCTACACCACGGCCCGGTTGCGGGGAGCGCCGCCAGCACAGCAACGCAAAAATAATGCTCACCAGCAACATCACGCTGTAGTCACGACTGTACGCCAGTGGATCAATCTCTCCTGGCGTTATCAGCGCGGGTAAACCCAACACGATGACAATATTAAAAATGTTTGCGCCAATGATATTTCCGACAGCAATGTCGTTTTCACCTTTGCGAACCCCCGCTATTGCGGTTGCCAGTTCCGGCAGACTGGTTCCGATAGCAATTGCCGTCAGAGCCATCGTCAACTCGCTGATGGCAAAGTAATTCGCCAGCACCGTGGCGTTATCAACCACCATCCGCGTGGCCACTGGCATGATGATAAGCGCAATGCCGAGCCATAAAAACGCGACGGGCAATCCGCCGTCACGCGGCAGCTCTGCAAGCTGCTCTCTGGTCAGGCTGTCAGTCCCCTGACGTGCAAGTTTAACAATGAACAGCAGCCATAGCACAGCCAGAAAGAGGAGAAAGATACCATCGCTTCGACTAAGTTGTCCGTCATAGAGTACGGAACCGGCCACCACGCTGACCAACAACATTAAGGGTAATTCACGGCGCAGAACATCGGAATGGACGGTAAAAGGACGAACCAGCGCAGCCAGACCGAGGATCAGCAATATATTGATAATGTTTGAGCCGAGGGCTGTACCAACGGCTAAATCGCGTTGTTCGTGCAGAGACGCGGCAAGCGAGACGATGATTTCTGGTAACGATGTACCAATACTGACCACCGTCATGCCGATGATCAGCGGCGGGATGCCAAAGGTTCGGCAAAGAATAGACGCGGCAAAAACCAGGCGGTCGGCACTGTAAACGACCAAAAGTAAACCAACAATTAACAGTGCCGTAGCTAAAAGCATCTAACGTCCTTTCTTCAGGTATACTCGCCGGTCCGCTGAAGATTTTCAGAAAGCCGTAACGGATTCTTAATTTTGACTTTATGCGGCTAAAAAGTAAAACAAATGCCAGCTTTCGCTAACCACGGCGGGTAATATTCTGTAAATATGTTGGGTTCAAGGTTAAATTGAGCGCCATGCTTAGAAAATCAACGCAAGACGAAGGGTGAATTATGGAGCAGTCTGTGGCGAATTTAGTCGATATGCGCGATGTCAGTTTTACGCGTGGCAATCGCTGCATCTTCGATAATATTTCCCTGACCGTGCCGCGAGGGAAGATCACGGCGATCATGGGGCCATCGGGCATCGGTAAAACGACGCTACTCCGTCTGATTGGCGGGCAAATCGCACCAGATCATGGTGAGATCCTTTTCGATGGTGAGAATATTCCGGCGATGTCTCGTTCGCGCCTGTATACAGTGCGTAAACGGATGAGCATGTTATTTCAGTCCGGGGCGTTGTTCACTGATATGAACGTATTTGACAACGTCGCCTATCCACTGCGCGAACATACCCAACTTCCCGCGCCATTGTTGCATAGTACGGTGATGATGAAGCTGGAGGCCGTGGGGCTGCGTGGAGCGGCTAAACTAATGCCTTCTGAACTTTCCGGTGGGATGGCGCGGCGTGCAGCGCTGGCGCGTGCGATTGCGCTGGAGCCGGATCTCATCATGTTTGATGAACCTTTTGTTGGGCAAGATCCCATCACCATGGGCGTACTGGTGAAGCTGATTTCTGAGCTGAACAGCGCGCTGGGCGTGACTTGTGTGGTGGTTTCTCACGATGTGCCGGAAGTGTTAAGTATTGCGGATCACGCCTGGATCCTGGCGGACAAAAAAATTGTCGCTCATGGCAGTGCCCAGGCGTTGCAGACGAATCCTGATCCGCGCGTACGTCAGTTTCTGGACGGGATAGCTGACGGGCCTGTTCCGTTCCGCTATCCTGCCGGCGATTATCACGCTGATCTTTTACCAGGGAGTTAAGCCACTCATGCTGTTAAATGCGCTGGCGTCGCTCGGACATAAAGGGATTAAAACCCTGAGAACGTTCGGGCGGGCCGGGTTAATGTTATTCAATGCGCTGGTCGGCAAACCGGAATTTCGCAAACATGCGCCGCTGCTGGTGCGCCAGCTCTATAATGTCGGCGTCCTGTCGATGCTGATTATTGTAGTTTCTGGCGTGTTCATCGGAATGGTGTTGGGGCTGCAAGGTTATCTGGTTCTGACCACTTATAGCGCGGAAACCAGTCTGGGTATGCTGGTGGCGTTATCGCTACTGCGTGAACTGGGGCCGGTGGTTGCCGCGCTGTTGTTTGCCGGGCGTGCTGGTTCGGCGTTAACCGCAGAAATCGGCCTGATGCGCGCTACAGAGCAACTCTCCAGTATGGAGATGATGGCGGTGGATCCGCTGCGTCGGGTTATTTCTCCCCGTTTCTGGGCTGGGGTTATTTCATTACCACTGTTGACGGTTATCTTCGTCGCCGTGGGGATCTGGGGCGGATCGCTGGTCGGCGTCAGTTGGAAAGGCATTGATAGCGGGTTCTTCTGGTCGGCAATGCAAAATGCCGTCGACTGGCGTATGGATCTGGTCAACTGTCTGATTAAGAGCGTGGTGTTCGCCATCACGGTGACGTGGATTTCGTTGTTTAACGGCTACGACGCCATCCCGACGTCTGCCGGGATTAGCCGGGCAACCACTCGCACCGTTGTCCACTCGTCTCTGGCTGTTCTGGGGCTGGATTTTGTGCTGACCGCATTGATGTTTGGGAATTGAGTTCATGCAAACGAAAAAAAATGAAATTTGGGTGGGTATCTTTTTATTAGCAGCACTGCTGGCGGCGCTGTTTGTTTGCCTGAAGGCGGCGA
Source organism: Shigella sp. FJ200513 (assembly GCF_040495915.1). NCBI lineage: Bacteria > Pseudomonadati > Pseudomonadota > Gammaproteobacteria > Enterobacterales > Enterobacteriaceae > Shigella > Shigella sp. FJ200513. Next base: position 22,979 of record NZ_JBDYCV010000006.1, read on the forward strand.
ACGTGACGTCCATACGTACTGAATCGACCTACACGCTTTATGCGACGTTCGATAACATTGGCGGCCTGAAAGCGCGCTCTCCGGTCAGCATTGGTGGTGTTGTTGTGGGCCGGGTGGCGGATATTACGCTGGACCCGAAAACCTATCTGCCGCGCGTAACGCTGGAAATTGAACAACGTTATAACCACATTCCTGATACCAGTTCGCTGAGCATTCGTACTTCCGGCCTGCTGGGAGAACAATATCTGGCATTAAACGTCGGTTTTGAAGACCCGGAACTGGGGACTGCTATCCTGAAGGATGGCGATACAATTCAGGACACCAAGTCTGCGATGGTGCTGGAAGATCTCATTGGTCAGTTCCTTTACGGTAGTAAAGGCGATGACAATAAGAATAGTGGCGATGCGCCAGCTGCTGCGCCAGGTAATAATGAAACCACTGAACCTGTGGGTACAACGAAATAATTTCAGGAGAACCGACGCATGTTTAAACGTTTAATGATGGTCGCTTTGCTGGTGATTGCACCTCTGAGTGCGGCAACCGCGGCAGACCAGACCAATCCTTATAAGCTGATGGACGAGGCGGCGCAGAAAACGTTCGATCGCCTGAAGAATGAGCAACCGCAAATTCGGGCCAACCCGGATTATCTGCGTACCATTGTTGATCAGGAACTGCTGCCATACGTACAGGTGAAATACGCCGGTGCGCTGGTGCTGGGCCAGTATTACAAGAGTGCGACCCCTGCTCAACGTGAAGCCTACTTTGCCGCTTTCCGTGAGTACCTGAAGCAGGCTTACGGTCAGGCGCTGGCGATGTATCACGGTCAAACCTATCAGATTGCGCCAGAACAGCCGCTGGGCGATAAAACCATTGTGCCTATTCGCGTTACCATTATTGACCCGAATGGCCGTCCGCCGGTGCGTCTGGACTTCCAGTGGCGTAAAAACTCCCAGACGGGAAACTGGCAAGCTTACGACATGATTGCTGAAGGCGTCAGTATGATCACCACCAAACAAAACGAGTGGGGAACGCTGCTGCGTACCAAAGGTATCGACGGCCTGACTGCGCAACTGAAATCGATTTCTCAACAGAAAATCACTCTGGAAGAGAAAAAATAATGAGCGAGTCACTGAGCTGGATGCAGACGGGTGACACGCTGGCGTTATCCGGAGAGCTGGATCAGGACGTTCTGCTACCGCTTTGGGAAATGCGTGAGGAGGCGGTGAAGGGGATTACCTGCATCGATCTTAGCCGTGTGTCCCGCGTGGATACGGGGGGACTGGCACTGCTGCTCCATCTTATCGATCTGGCGAAAAAGCAGGGCAACAACGTGACGCTTCAGGGGGTAAACGACAAAGTGTATACCCTCGCGAAATTGTATAATTTGCCTGCTGATGTTCTGCCTCGTTAAATTTTTTCAGGCCGGATATGGCGTTAACCGCCTGTCCGGCAAACCTGCCTGCAAGTCGAGCCTTGTCTGATTTATCAGCGAGGCTTTTTGCTTATTTATGCCAGCGCAACTTTGCTCTAAGATGTTTCGCTGGTTTATTAACTGATGATTGAAGATCCCATGGAAAATAATGAAATTCAGAGCGTGTTGATGAACGCTCTCTCCCTCCAGGAAGTCCACGTTTCCGGCGATGGCAGCCACTTTCAGGTTATTGCCGTGGGTGAGTTGTTTGACGGTATGAGTCGGGTTAAAAAACAGCAGACGGTCTATGGCCCGCTGATGGAATATATTGCGGATAACCGCATTCATGCTGTGTCGATCAAAGCGTATACCCCTGCGGAGTGGGCGCGCGATCGCAAACTGAACGGCTTTTGAGCTATGGGCGATTCGCCGGTAGCGGATATGAATTGTTAACTGAGAACAAACTAAATGGATAAATTTCGTGTTCAGGGGCCAACGAAGCTCCAGGGCGAAGTCACAATTTCCGGCGCTAAAAATGCTGCTCTGCCTATTCTTTTTGCCGCACTACTGGCGGAAGAACCGGTAGAGATCCAGAACGTCCCGAAACTGAAAGACGTCGATACATCAATGAAACTGCTAAGCCAGCTGGGTGCGAAAGTAGAACGTAATGGTTCTGTGCATATTGATGCCCGCGACGTTAATGTATTCTGCGCACCTTACGATCTGGTTAAAACCATGCGTGCTTCTATCTGGGCGCTGGGGCCGCTGGTAGCGCGCTTTGGTCAGGGGCAAGTTTCACTACCTGGCGGTTGTACGATCGGTGCGCGTCCGGTTGATCTACACATTTCTGGCCTCGAACAATTAGGCGCGACCATCAAACTGGAAGAAGGTTACGTTAAAGCTTCCGTCGATGGTCGTCTGAAAGGCGCACATATCGTGATGGATAAAGTCAGCGTTGGCGCAACGGTGACCATCATGTGTGCTGCAACCCTGGCGGAAGGCACCACGATTATTGAAAACGCAGCGCGTGAACCGGAAATCGTCGATACCGCGAACTTCCTGATTACGCTGGGTGCGAAAATTAGCGGTCAGGGCACCGATCGTATCGTCATCGAAGGTGTGGAACGTTTAGGCGGCGGTGTCTATCGCGTGCTGCCGGATCGTATCGAAACCGGTACTTTCCTGGTGGCGGCGGCGATCTCTCGTGGCAAAATTATCTGCCGTAACGCGCAGCCAGATACTCTGGACGCCGTGCTGGCGAAACTGCGTGATGCTGGAGCGGACATCGAAGTCGGCGAAGACTGGATTAGCCTGGATATGCATGGCAAACGTCCGAAGGCTGTTAACGTACGTACCGCGCCGCATCCGGCATTCCCGACCGATATGCAGGCCCAGTTCACGCTGTTGAACCTGGTGGCTGAAGGGACCGGGTTCATCACCGAAACGGTCTTTGAAAACCGCTTTATGCATGTGCCAGAGCTGAGCCGTATGGGCGCGCACGCCGAAATCGAAAGCAATACCGTTATTTGTCATGGTGTTGAAAAACTTTCTGGTGCACAGGTTATGGCAACCGATCTGCGTGCATCAGCAAGCCTGGTGCTGGCTGGCTGTATTGCGGAAGGGACGACGGTGGTTGATCGTATTTATCACATCGATCGTGGCTACGAACGCATTGAAGACAAACTGCGCGCTTTAGGTGCAAATATTGAGCGTGTGAAAGGCGAGTAATCGTCTGAGAGCTGGCAGCCCCGTTCGCGGGGCTACCGCCAGACCACTCATTTTTTCGGTTTAGTGTAGCTACGCATCAACTGCGTTCTGTCGATAAACTCATGGGTCTGCGGATCATGGTAGCGTGATGGCCAGATAACCCAGGGGTCAGTTCCCAGGGCTTTCGCAATAATCATCTCTCCTTTCGGCCATGGGCGCGATAATGCGTTTGCCAGCGTTGAGGAACTCAAACCATTTCTGCGAGATTCCGCCGCCATTGACGTTCCTTTCTTGCGCAAACCTGCAATGATGTCAGCGGGATGCCAGTCAATGAAATTACTTTCCATCTTTCCTCACTCCTTAAGTTAGTCGCTTTCATTCAGAACACTTCTTCTGTCGGGCATCACTATACTCCTGATGGTCTATTGCGCTAAAAAGTTCCTGTAAAGAGTGTGAATATTCAGAATATATAAAGATTCATCGCCCTTTTTTCAGGTGTTATAGCGCTGAATTAGTGTTTTTATGGAATTTACTGGAATCATCCCGCGCACTGCGCGGGATGAAGGGAGGGGATTAACGATCGCGTTGAACAGCGATGTGCGCGAGGCCGATGAGTGCTTCTCGCCAAGGGGTGTCCGGGAGCACCTGTAACGCTGCGATGGCTTTGTCTGCTTCTTCCTCGGCGCGCTGACGCGTCCATTCAAGAGATCCACAAGCGTTCATTGCTTCCAGAACCGGTTCCAGAAGATGGCGACCGTTACCTTGTTCGATGGCGGTACGGATCATCTGTGCCTGTTCTGGTGTGCCATGATGCATCGCATGCAGCAGCGGCAGCGTCGGTTTACCTTCGTTCAGATCGTCGCCGACGTTTTTACCTAACTGTTCGCCATCGGCATTGTAATCGAGTAAATCGTCGATCAACTGGAAAGCAGTGCCGAGATAGCGCCCATAATCCTGCAGGCCTTTCTCCTCCTCCGGCGTACAGCCAGCCAGAATCCCGGAACACTGCGCGGCAGCCTCAAACAGACGCGCGGTTTTGCTATAGATAACGCGCATGTAGTTTTCTTCAGTGATGTCCGGATCGTTAACGTTCATCAGTTGCAGAACTTCACCTTCTGCGATGACGTTTACAGCTTCTGACATGACTTCCAGCACTTTGAGTGAACCGAGGCTGGTCATCATCTGGAACGCGCGGGTATAAATAAAATCGCCTACCAGCACGCTGGCGGCATTGCCAAATGCGGCGTTGGCGGTAGCTTTACCCCTGCGCATATCTGATTCATCCACAACGTCGTCGTGTAGCAGAGTCGCCGTGTGGATAAACTCGATCAGGGCAGCAATGGTGACATGCGCATTTCCCTCATAGCCAACAGCTCGTGCAGCCAGTACAGCAATCATCGGACGAATACGTTTACCGCCGCCGCTGACGATGTAATAGCCTAACTGATTGATCAGTTGGACGTCGGAATTAAGCTGCTCAAGGATTGCCGCATTAACACCCGCCATATCTTGCGCGGTTAACTCATTGATTTTTTCTAAATTCATCGCAAAAGCCGGGCTTTTCGCCCCGATTACCTTACTGTGAACAAAGGCAACTTAGGGTTTATGGTTAGGAATATAGGGTAATTGTACTGAAAAAATGGCACAGATAAACGTTACCGTACAAGTTGTGTTTTTTTCTTCGTGTATTGACTGTAGCACTTGTCAAAGGCGTGCGTTTTGCGTAATATTCGCGCCCTATTGTGAATATTTATAGCGCACTCTGAATCATTGAAAAGGTGTGCGCGGAAGCGGAGTTTTATATGTACGCGGTTTTCCAAAGTGGTGGTAAACAACACCGAGTAAGCGAAGGTCAGACCGTTCGCCTGGAAAAGCTGGACATCGCAACTGGCGAAACTGTTGAGTTCGCTGAAGTGCTGATGATCGCAAACGGTGAAGAAGTCAAAATCGGCGTTCCTTTCGTTGATGGCGGCGTAATCAAAGCTGAAGTTGTTGCTCACGGTCGTGGCGAGAAAGTTAAAATCGTTAAGTTTCGTCGTCGTAAACACTATCGTAAGCAGCAGGGCCATCGTCAGTGGTTCACTGATGTGAAAATTACTGGCATCAGCGCCTAAGACCTGAGGAGAGATTTCAAATGGCACATAAAAAGGCTGGCGGCTCCACACGTAACGGTCGCGATTCAGAAGCTAAACGCTTGGGCGTTAAGCGTTTCGGTGGCGAATCCGTTCTGGCGGGTAGCATCATCGTTCGTCAACGTGGTACCAAATTCCACGCTGGCGCTAACGTAGGTTGCGGTCGTGACCACACTCTGTTTGCTAAAGCAGACGGTAAAGTGAAATTCGAAGTTAAAGGCCCGAAAAACCGTAAATTTATCAGCATCGAAGCTGAATAAGTTTTTCGCGTCCCGGTAACGGATGAAAGCCCCGCAACACGTTGCGGGGCTTTTTACATTCGATAACCGGTAAAAATGCGCATGGTGCGACGTTAATCCGCAAATGCGCTTTGCAGGGAATACGGTATGAAGCAGCAGGCAGGCATTGGCATTCTTTTGGCGCTTACCACAGCAATTTGCTGGGGGGCGTTGCCAATCGCAATGAAGCAGGTGCTGGAGGTGATGGAACCTCCGACAATCGTGTTTTACCGTTTCTTGATGGCGAGTATTGGCCTTGGTGCCATTCTTGCGGTGAAGAAGAGGTTGCCGCCATTACGCGTGTTTCGTAAGCCACGCTGGTTGATTTTGTTGGCAGTGGCGACCGCCGGGCTGTTTGGGAACTTCATCCTGTTCAGCTCATCCTTGCAATACCTGAGTCCGACCGCTTCGCAGGTGATTGGGCAACTCTCGCCAGTTGGCATGATGGTTGCCAGCGTATTTATCCTGAAAGAGAAAATGCGCAGCACTCAGGTTGTAGGGGCATTGATGCTCCTGAGCGGTCTGGTGATGTTTTTTAACACCAGTCTGGTCGAGATATTTACAAAGCTCACCGATTACACCTGGGGAGTTATCTTTGGGGTCGGTGCGGCGACGGTTTGGGTGAGTTATGGCGTGGCGCAAAAGGTTTTATTGCGTCGGCTGGCCTCACCGCAGATCCTGTTTTTACTGTACACTTTATGTACAATCGCGCTCTTCCCTCTGGCAAAGCCTGGAGTGATAGCGCAGCTTAGCCACTGGCAGCTCGCATGTTTAATTTTTTGCGGACTGAATACCTTGGTAGGATATGGCGCCTTGGCGGAAGCGATGGCTCGCTGGCAGGCAGCGCAGGTGAGCGCGATCATCACGCTCACCCCACTGTTTACGCTGTTTTTTTCAGATCTTTTATCACTGGCCTGGCCCGATTTCTTCGCCAGACCGATGTTAAACCTTTTAGGTTATCTCGGTGCGTTTGTCGTGGTTGCGGGCGCGATGTATTCCGCCATTGGTCATCGTATTTGGGGCGGATTACGTAAGCATACAACGGTGGTATCGCAACCCCGCGCAGGCGAATGATTTACGGAGAATAAAATGAAGTTTGTTGATGAAGCATCGATTCTGGTCGTTGCAGGTGATGGCGGTAATGGTTGCGTGAGCTTCCGCCGCGAAAAGTATATTCCGAAAGGCGGCCCGGATGGCGGCGACGGCGGTGATGGTGGTGACGTATGGATGGAAGCCGACGAGAACCTGAACACGCTTATCGATTATCGTTTTGAAAAATCTTTCCGTGCAGAGCGCGGTCAGAACGGCGCAAGCCGCGATTGTACCGGTAAGCGCGGTAAAGACGTGACGATTAAAGTGCCGGTAGGTACGCGTGTAATCGACCAGGGTACTGGTGAAACCATGGGTGATATGACTAAACACGGTCAGCGTCTGCTGGTTGCTAAGGGCGGCTGGCACGGTCTGGGCAATACCCGTTTCAAATCGTCAGTTAACCGTACACCACGGCAGAAAACTAACGGTACGCCGGGCGATAAGCGTGAGCTGCTGCTGGAGCTGATGCTGCTGGCTGACGTCGGTATGTTGGGGATGCCAAACGCGGGTAAATCGACCTTTATTCGTGCGGTATCGGCGGCTAAACCGAAAGTGGCGGATTATCCGTTTACCACTCTGGTGCCAAGTCTGGGTGTGGTACGAATGGACAACGAAAAGAGCTTCGTTGTTGCCGATATTCCAGGACTGATTGAAGGCGCTGCGGAAGGCGCAGGTCTGGGCATTCGCTTCCTGAAGCACCTGGAACGTTGCCGCGTCCTGTTGCACCTCATCGATATCGATCCGATTGACGGCACCGATCCGGTTGAAAACGCGCGTATTATTATCAGCGAGCTGGAAAAATACAGCCAGGATCTGGCGGCGAAACCGCGTTGGTTAGTCTTCAACAAGATCGATCTGCTGGATAAGGCAGAAGCCGAAGAGAAAGCGAAAGCGATCGCTGAAGCGCTGGGCTGGGAAGATAAATATTATCTGATCTCTGCGGCGAGCGGACTGGGCGTGAAAGATCTCTGCTGGGATGTGATGACCTTTATCATTGAAAACCCGGTCGTGCAGGCTGAAGAAGCGAAACAGCCAGAGAAAGTCGAATTCATGTGGGATGATTATCACCGTCAGCAGCTTGAAGAGATTGCTGAAGAGGATGATGAAGACTGGGATGACGACTGGGACGAAGACGACGAAGAAGGCGTTGAGTTCATTTACAAGCGTTAATCACTAATGACCAATGCCAAATAAGCCTGATGCGCTACACTTATCAGGCCTACAAGATGATTGCAATATATTGAATTTGCACGATTTTGTAGGCCGGATAAGGCGTTCACGCCGCATCCGGCATAAACAAAGCGCACTTTGTCAATAATCTGAAACCCCGGCCATGCGCCGGGGTTTCTTTTTGACTAATTGTTCTGATAAATATCTTTGTACAAACGGCTTTCAAAACGCACTAACGGAATACGGCGATTACGCTGATCCGCGGGTTTTACTGCATAGCCAGAAAGATATTGTACAAATGCCATTCGTTGCCCGCTCGCTGTGGTAATGAATCCCGCCAGGTTATATACCCCCTGCAACGAACCGGTTTTCGCTGAGACTTTGCCATCCACGCCCGCCTGATGCAGACCTGCACGGTACTGCAAAGAGCCGTCATAGCCCGCAAGCGGCAGCATGGAGATAAAGTTAAGTTCATTGTCGTGTTGGGCAATGTATTGCAGCACCTGCATCATGGTGGCGGGGGCAATCAGGTTATGCCGCGAAAGCCCTGAACCATCGGCAATAATGGTGTTACCAATATCGACACCGGCTTGCTGGCGCAGGATCTGACGCACGGCGTCCGACCCAGCCCGCCATGTTCCAGGCACATTGAAGCGCGCATGGCCGATCATGCGGAAAACCGTATCGGCGATCATGTTGTCCGACTTTTTCAGCATAATCTTAAGCAGATCGTGCAGCGGGGCCGACTGTTTACTGGCAACTACCGTTCCAGGTTCGTTAACCTGAGTCTGGCGCAGCAGTGTTCCGCTCCAGGTGATACCCGCCTGTTTTAACTCATCTTTCAGAATTGCACCGGCATAGCTGGCTCCATCCTGCACGGCAAAAGCCAACGGGAGCGGCTCAGAACGTTGTGGCAGGCATCCCGTCAGCGTAAAGCGGTTCAGGTCGCTTGGCACCACATCCAGTTCGCAGTATTGCGCTTCGGCAGAACCACGGGGGAGGGTGCGTACCTGGCTGAACATCGTAACGGGGTAATAAGATGCCACGCGTATAAAAGCCATATCACCAGGCTTTGGGGCACTGTAGAGCGAGACGGAGAAACAGTTGCGGTCAACTATGGCGGCAGCAGGCGGAGCGCTAAAGCATTGTGTCATGTCATTCCATGGCCAGCCGGGGGCTTTATCGTGGCTGGCGAAAATGGAGGTATCTATCAACACATTGCCATCGATTTGGTTGACGCCAGATTTTTTCAAAGTCGCGACCATATTGCGAATATCCTGACGTTTTAACGTCGGATCGGCACCAAATCGCGCCACTAAGTCACCCTTAAGTACGCCGTTTTCCACATTGCCTTTGGTTTCAAGCGTCGTGGTGAAACGAAAATCGGGGCCGAGTTGAATCAACGCCGCCAGCGCAGTAATCACTTTCTGGGTACTGGCGGGCAGCGCCATCTGCTGACTGTGGTAATCAATAGCGGGGGCCGACGCACCGACTTTTTGCACCATCAGGGCAAGGTTGGCACCTGCGGGGAGTTGAGTAACGTACTCATCAACATTCGCGGCCTGAACACTGAACGCTATACAGCTGGTCAATCCGATGATAAATCTGGAAAATCGCATAATCTCGCGCTAACAACCTGGAATCGAGCCGTCATACTACGGCGCAACGCCCTATAAAGTAAACGATGACCCTTCGGGAACTTCAGGGTAAAATGACCATCAAAATGTGAATTGTAGCTGACCTGGGACTTGTACCCGGGTCGGTATTTTTTTGCTTCTGGTCCCGGTGAGGAGTTATGCCGGGCAGGCCGAACAGCCGGGGTGGGTGAAGACTTGCCCCATCAGGAATATTCAAGAGGTATAACAAATGCAAGCTATTCCGATGACCTTACGCGGCGCTGAAAAATTACGCGAAGAGCTGGATTTTCTGAAATCTGTGCGCCGTCCTGAAATCATTGCTGCTATCGCGGAAGCGCGTGAGCATGGCGACCTGAAAGAAAACGCCGAATACCACGCAGCTCGTGAACAGCAGGGCTTCTGCGAAGGCCGTATCAAAGACATCGAAGCCAAGCTGTCAAACGCGCAGGTGATTGATGTCACCAAAATGCCCAACAATGGGCGCGTTATTTTTGGTGCTACCGTAACGGTGCTGAATCTGGATTCTGACGAAGAACAGACTTATCGCATCGTTGGCGATGACGAAGCTGACTTTAAACAAAACCTGATTTCTGTAAACTCGCCTATTGCTCGTGGCCTGATCGGCAAAGAAGAAGATGATGTTGTGGTCATCAAAACGCCGGGCGGCGAAGTAGAATTTGAAGTAATTAAGGTGGAATACCTGTAAGAATTACCCAATACTCAAGATGTTGATGTATTGTAAAGAAAGGAAAAAGGCCGCTCTGCGGCCTTTTATCAACGAACAGAGCGTGGCATTTTGCTCTCCTGCCTGCGGAAAACCCCTCGTTTTACACAGCAAATGTGTGTAACTTTAGGATAATCTTAGCGTGGCAGCGAGATTTTACGTTCTTTAGTTGGGCGATAAAGCACCAGCGTTTTACCGATGACCTGTACATTACAGGCGCCGGTTTCGCGCACGATAGCTTCCACGATCAAGGTTTTTGTTTCGCGATCTTCGGTGGCGATTTTCACCTTGATGAGTTCATGGTGCTCTAACGCTTGTTCAATCTCGGCCAGCACCCCTTCGGTCAAACCATTACTGCCAAGCAGAACAACTGGCTTGAGCGGATGTGCCAGACCTTTCAGGTGCTGTTTTTGTTTAGTACTCAGATTCATCGTATTTTTTGCTTACGTTGGGATTGAAAACGGGTCATTCTACCGCCATCTCCCATATATCACCAAATAGGCGCGTAAAAATTTACGCAATTGGTTACGATGAGTTATCCCCATGGGAAAGTTAAATGACAGGTAAGAAGCGTTCTGCCAGCTCCAGCCGCTGGCTTCAGGAACACTTTAGCGATAAATATGTTCAACAGGCACAGAAAAAGGGATTACGTTCCCGTGCCTGGTTTAAACTTGATGAAATACAGCAAAGTGACAAACTCTTTAAACCGGGAATGACGGTTGTCGACCTTGGTGCTGCTCCGGGTGGTTGGTCACAATATGTGGTCACCCAAATTGGCGGCAAAGGCCGCATCATCGCTTGCGATCTTTTACCTATGGATCCTATCGTTGGTGTGGACTTTCTTCAGGGCGATTTTCGTGATGAACTGGTGATGAAAGCACTGCTGGAGCGCGTTGGCGACAGCAAAGTCCAGGTTGTCATGTCCGATATGGCACCAAACATGAGCGGAACACCGGCGGTGGATATCCCCCGAGCCATGTATCTGGTGGAACTGGCGCTAGAAATGTGTCGTGATGTATTAGCGCCAGGTGGCAGTTTTGTAGTGAAGGTGTTCCAGGGCGAAGGTTTCGATGAGTATCTAAGGGAAATTCGCTCCCTGTTTACGAAGGTCAAAGTTCGTAAGCCGGACTCTTCTCGTGCACGTTCGCGAGAAGTGTATATTGTAGCGACCGGGCGTAAACCCTAACCGGGAGATTTCAGACGAAAGTTTGAAAGATGCTGGATATAGAGTATCCTGACGCTGTTTTTAACACAGTTGTAATAAGAGGTTAATCCCTTGAGTGACATGGCGAAAAACCTAATACTCTGGCTGGTCATTGCCGTTGTGCTGATGTCAGTATTCCAGAGCTTTGGGCCCAGCGAGTCTAATGGCCGTAAGGTGGATTACTCTACCTTCCTACAAGAGGTCAATAACGACCAGGTTCGTGAAGCGCGTATCAACGGACGTGAAATCAACGTTACCAAGAAAGATAGTAACCGTTATACCACTTACATTCCGGTTCAGGATCCGAAATTACTGGATAACCTGTTGACCAAGAACGTCAAGGTTGTCGGTGAACCGCCTGAAGAACCAAGCCTGCTGGCTTCTATCTTCATCTCCTGGTTCCCGATGCTGTTGCTGATTGGTGTCTGGATCTTCTTCATGCGTCAAATGCAGGGCGGCGGTGGCAAAGGTGCCATGTCGTTTGGTAAGAGCAAAGCGCGCATGCTGACGGAAGATCAGATCAAAACGACCTTTGCTGACGTTGCGGGCTGCGACGAAGCAAAAGAAGAAGTTGCTGAACTGGTAGAGTATCTGCGCGAGCCGAGCCGCTTCCAGAAACTCGGCGGTAAGATCCCGAAAGGCGTCCTGATGGTCGGTCCTCCGGGTACCGGTAAAACGTTGCTGGCGAAAGCGATTGCAGGCGAAGCGAAAGTTCCGTTCTTTACTATCTCCGGTTCTGACTTCGTAGAAATGTTCGTCGGTGTGGGTGCATCCCGTGTTCGTGACATGTTCGAACAGGCGAAGAAAGCGGCACCGTGCATCATCTTTATCGATGAAATCGACGCCGTAGGCCGCCAGCGTGGCGCTGGTCTGGGCGGTGGTCACGATGAACGTGAACAGACTCTGAACCAGATGCTGGTTGAGATGGATGGCTTCGAAGGTAACGAAGGTATCATCGTTATCGCCGCGACTAACCGTCCGGACGTTCTCGACCCGGCCCTGCTGCGTCCTGGCCGTTTCGACCGCCAGGTTGTGGTCGGCTTGCCAGATGTTCGCGGTCGTGAGCAGATCCTGAAAGTTCACATGCGTCGCGTACCATTGGCACCCGATATCGACGCGGCAATCATTGCTCGTGGTACTCCTGGTTTCTCCGGTGCTGACCTGGCGAACCTGGTGAACGAAGCGGCACTGTTCGCTGCTCGTGGCAACAAACGCGTTGTGTCGATGGTTGAGTTCGAGAAAGCGAAAGACAAAATCATGATGGGTGCGGAACGTCGCTCCATGGTGATGACGGAAGCGCAGAAAGAATCAACGGCTTACCACGAAGCGGGTCATGCGATTATCGGTCGCCTGGTGCCGGAACACGATCCGGTGCATAAAGTGACGATTATCCCACGCGGTCGTGCGCTGGGTGTGACTTTCTTCTTGCCTGAGGGCGACGCAATCAGCGCCAGCCGTCAGAAACTGGAAAGCCAGATTTCTACGCTGTACGGTGGTCGTCTGGCAGAAGAGATCATCTACGGGCCGGAACATGTTTCTACCGGTGCGTCCAACGATATTAAAGTTGCGACCAACCTGGCACGTAACATGGTGACTCAGTGGGGCTTCTCTGAGAAATTGGGTCCACTGCTGTACGCGGAAGAAGAAGGTGAAGTATTCCTCGGCCGTAGCGTAGCGAAAGCGAAACATATGTCCGATGAAACTGCACGTATCATCGACCAGGAAGTGAAAGCACTGATTGAGCGTAACTATAATCGTGCGCGTCAGCTTCTGACCGACAATATGGATATTCTGCATGCGATGAAAGATGCTCTCATGAAATATGAGACTATCGACGCACCGCAGATTGATGACCTGATGGCACGTCGCGATGTACGTCCGCCAGCGGGCTGGGAAGAACCAGGCGCTTCTAACAATTCTGGCGACAATGGTAGTCCAAAGGCTCCTCGTCCGGTTGATGAACCGCGTACGCCGAACCCGGGTAACACCATGTCAGAGCAGTTAGGCGACAAGTAAGTTCCCGCATCAGATGACTGTATTTGTACCGAAAACCCCGGGGCGTGCTCCGGGGTTTTTTCTTATCAATTCATACCAGGGATAACATAATGAAACTCTTTGCCCAGGGTACTTCACTGGACCTTAGCCATCCTCACGTAATGGGGATCCTCAACGTCACGCCTGATTCCTTTTCGGATGGTGGCACGCATAACTCGCTGATAGATGCGGTGAAACATGCGAATCTGATGATCAATGCTGGCGCGACGATCATTGACGTTGGTGGCGAGTCCACGCGCCCAGGGGCGGCGGAAGTTAGCGTTGAAGAAGAGTTGCAACGTGTTATTCCTGTGGTTGAGGCAATTGCTCAACGCTTCGAAGTCTGGATCTCGGTCGATACATCCAAACCAGAAGTCATCCGTGAGTCAGCGAAAGTTGGCGCTCACATTATTAATGATATCCGCTCCCTTTCCGAACCTGGCGCTCTGGAGGCGGCTGCAGAAACCGGTTTACCGGTTTGTCTGATGCATATGCAGGGAAATCCAAAAACCATGCAGGAAGCTCCGAAGTATGACGATGTCTTTGCAGAAGTGAATCGCTACTTTATTGAGCAAATAGCACGTTGCGAGCAGGCGGGTATCGCAAAAGAGAAATTGTTGCTCGACCCCGGATTCGGTTTCGGTAAAAATCTCTCCCATAACTATTCATTACTGGCGCGCCTGGCTGAATTTCACCATTTCAACCTGCCGCTGTTGGTGGGTATGTCACGAAAATCGATGATTGGGCAGCTGCTGAACGTGGGGCCGTCCGAGCGCCTGAGCGGTAGTCTGGCCTGTGCGGTCATTGCCGCAATGCAAGGCGCGCACATCATTCGTGTTCATGACGTCAAAGAAACCGTAGAAGCGATGCGGGTGGTGGAAGCCACTCTGTCTGCAAAGGAAAACAAACGCTATGAGTAATCGTAAATATTTCGGTACCGATGGGATTCGTGGTCGTGTAGGGGATGCGCCGATCACACCTGATTTTGTGCTTAAGCTGGGTTGGGCCGCGGGTAAAGTGCTGGCGCGCCACGGCTCCCGTAAGATTATTATTGGTAAAGACACGCGTATTTCTGGCTATATGCTGGAGTCAGCACTGGAAGCGGGTCTGGCGGCAGCGGGCCTTTCCGCACTCTTCACTGGCCCGATGCCAACACCGGCCGTGGCTTATCTGACGCGTACCTTCCGCGCAGAGGCCGGAATTGTGATATCTGCATCGCATAACCCGTTCTACGATAATGGGATTAAATTCTTCTCTATCGACGGCACTAAACTGCCGGATGCGGTAGAAGAGGCCATCGAAGCGGAAATGGAAAAGGAGATCAGCTGCGTTGATTCGGCTGAACTGGGTAAAGCCAGCCGTATCGTTGATGCCGCGGGTCGCTATATCGAGTTTTGCAAAGCCACGTTCCCGAACGAACTTAGCCTCAGTGAACTGAAGATTGTGGTGGATTGTGCAAACGGTGCGACTTATCACATCGCGCCGAACGTGCTGCGCGAACTGGGGGCGAACGTTATCGCTATCGGTTGTGAGCCAAACGGTGTAAACATCAATGCCGAAGTGGGGGCTACCGACGTTCGCGCGCTCCAGGCTCGTGTGCTGGCTGAAAAAGCGGATCTCGGTATTGCCTTCGACGGCGACGGCGATCGCGTGATTATGGTTGACCATGAAGGCAATAAAGTCGATGGCGATCAGATCATGTATATCATCGCGCGTGAAGGTCTTCGTCAGGGCCAGCTGCGTGGTGGTGCTGTGGGTACATTGATGAGCAACATGGGGCTTGAACTGGCGCTGAAACAGTTAGGAATTCCATTTGCGCGCGCGAAAGTGGGTGACCGCTACGTACTGGAAAAAATGCAGGAGAAAGGCTGGCGTATCGGTGCAGAGAATTCCGGTCATGTGATCCTGCTGGATAAAACCACTACCGGTGACGGCATCGTTGCTGGCTTGCAGGTGCTGGCGGCGATGGCACGTAACCATATGAGCCTGCACGACCTTTGCAGCGGCATGAAAATGTTCCCGCAGATTCTGGTTAACGTACGTTACACCGCAGGTAGCGGCGATCCGCTTGAGCATGAGTCAGTTAAAGCCGTGACCGCAGAGGTTGAAGCTGCGCTGGGCAACCGTGGACGCGTGTTGCTGCGTAAATCCGGCACCGAACCGTTAATTCGCGTGATGGTGGAAGGCGAAGACGAAGCGCAGGTGACTGAATTTGCACACCGCATCGCCGATGCAGTAAAAGCCGTTTAAAGCGTTAGATAACTGGCTAAAAAGGCGGCGATTGTCGCCTTTTTTCTCGGCGAACACATCGGTTTTGCTGTTTTTTTCCGCAGTTGATACAATGCGATAAAATTGCCCTTGCGAAGGTCATTCGTTTTGGTTAGTATTCACACCCGCTTCAGTGGGAAAGATTAAAAACTCCCGCTTTATTGGTTGAAGCATTGGTACGCGGCAACTCCGCAAGGAACAGGTTGATTATGTACGAAGCTCTTTTAGTAGTTTTCCTTATTGTGGCAATTGGCCTTGTTGGTCTGATCATGCTGCAGCAAGGTAAAGGCGCTGATATGGGAGCCTCCTTCGGAGCAGGCGCTTCCGCTACGCTGTTTGGTTCAAGTGGTTCTGGTAACTTCATGACCCGCATGACGGCGCTGCTGGCAACGTTATTCTTCATCATCAGTCTGGTGCTGGGTAACATCAATAGCAACAAAACCAATAGAGGTAGCGAATGGGAAAATCTGAGTGCACCGGCGAAAACCGAACAAACTCAGCCAGCTGCTCCGGCTAAGCCGACCAGCGATATCCCGAACTAAAAAGTAGTATCCGTGCCGAGGTGGTGGAATTGGTAGACACGCTACCTTGAGGTGGTAGTGCCCAATAGGGCTTACGGGTTCAAGTCCCGTCCTCGGTACCAAATTCCAGAAAAGAGACGCTGAAAAGCGTCTCTTTTCGTTTTGGTCCTGGTCTGATGAATGGTTGTCAGGTATCTGTATCTCGTCCAGTTGCTTTACTCGTAGCTGGTACCTTGAAACGATGGTGCCGGTACGCCTTAGTTATAAACTTTTCCCTACTGCTGACATAATTGGCACTTTATTGTGTCAACTCCAGTTCCGGTACGAATACGGATATGTTTACTTCTCGATAAACCATCCTGCTCCTGTCAGTATAACTACTGATGGCTACGTTCTGCGTAATGTTTAGAGACGCATTGATAATGTTATTTAATTACTGAGAACGCAATGGTCGCATCATTTAAAAAGAAAAAACTAACAGTGTTTCGGTCTGATATGGATCAGAGTTGAAAAACATGTCTGATATAAAATTGAACATTGTTGATAATTGTTTATATTGGTTGTGAACTTGGATTTCTGGATGACAGTATTCAACAAATTTGCTAGAAGATTTTAAATCTCATTGGTTGTTGTATCTTTGTGTTATTGTTTTTGGTATTACGAACTTAGTCGCCTCTTCCGGAGCGCATATGGTTCAGCGATTGCTGTTCTTCGTCCTGACCATCCTGGTTGTTAAACGTATATCATCCCTTCCGCTTCGCCTGCTTGTTGCCGCACCATTTGTGTTACTGACTGCGGCAGACATGAGTATTAGCCTCTATTCATGGTGTACCTTTGGTACAACTTTCAATGATGGATTTGCGATTAGTGTGCTGCAGAGTGATCCGGATGAAGTTGTGAAAATGCTGGGGATGTATATCCCTTATCTATGTGCTTTTGCTTTTTTATCCCTTCTTTTTTTGGCAGTAATAATAAAATATGATGTTTCCTTGCCGACAAAAAAAGTGACAGGAATATTATTGCTGATTGTCATTTCGGGCAGTTTATTTTCCGCTTGTCAATTTGCTTATAAAGATGCAAAAAATAAAAAAGCGTTCAGTCCATATATACTAGCGTCGTGATTTGCTACCTATACGCCGTTTTTCAATCTCAACTATTTTGCTTTAGCAGCGAAAGCGCATCAAAGATTACTCTCAATTGCAAACACGGTGCCGTATTTTCAATTATCAGTCAGGGATACAAGTATTGATACCTACGTGTTGATTGTGGGGGAGTCTGTACGTGTCGACAATATGTCTTTGTATGGATATACACGCTCTACGACACCGCAAGTTGAAGCACAAAGAAAACAGATCAAACTGTTTAATCAAGCAATAAGCGGCGCACCTTACACTGCGCTGTCGGTTCCCCTTTCTTTAACTGCTGATTCTGTTTTGAGTCATGACATTCATAATTACCCCGACAACATTATTAATATGGCTAATCAAGCAGGATTTCAGACTTTCTGGCTAAGCTCGCAATCCGCTTTTCGGCAGAATGGTACAGCAGTTACCAGTATCGCCATGCGCGCCATGGAAACAGTTTATGTCAGAGGATTTGATGAATTGTTGTTGCCGCATTTATCGCAAGCATTACAGCAAAATACGCAGCAAAAGAAACTGATTGTTCTTCATTTAAATGGAAGCCATGAACCGGCTTGTAGCGCCTATCCGCAATCCAGCGCCGTGTTTCAACCGCAGGACGATCAGGATGCCTGCTATGACAACTCCATTCATTACACAGATAGTTTGCTAGGTCAGGTTTTTGAATTATTAAAAGATCGCCGCGCCTCGGTCATGTATTTTGCCGACCACGGCCTGGAACGTGACCCTACGAAGAAGAACGTCTATTTTCATGGAGGCAGGGAGGCTAGCCAGCAGGCATATCATGTCCCGATGTTTATCTGGTATAGCCCCGTTCTTGGGGATGGCGTGGATCGCACAACGGAAAACAATATCTTTTCGACAGCTTACAATAATTACCTTATTAATGCGTGGATGGGGGTAACAAAGCCGGAACAGCCGCAAACGCTTGAGGAAGTGATTGCACACTATAAAGGAGACTCACGGGTTGTGGATGCAAACCATGATGTTTTCGATTATGTGATGCTCAGAAAGGAGTTTACAGAGGATAAGCAAGGTAACCCCACCCCTGAAGGGCAGGGTTGATGTCGAATTACTGGCCTTTGTTTTCCATATTCTCCACCTGCGGCAGGCCTGAAGTGGCAGAGGAGGAAAGCAGGCCAGTTTTGGCATAACCAAAAAGTTTCTCTCGGGTATCAGTGATATCCAGATTACGCATGGTCAATTGACCAATACGATCATCTGGCGAGAACACCGAGTCGCCTTTTTCCATCGTCAGACGCTCTGGCTTGTAGGTCAGGTTCTCTGAGACGGTATTCAGGATTGAATAATCGTTCCCACGGCGCAGCTCCAGGGTAACTTCACCAGTGATCTGGCTGGCAACCCAGCGTTGCAGAGAGTCACGCAGCATCAGCGCCTGGGAGTCAAACCAACGCCCCTGGTACAGCAGACGGCCCAACTGACGACCATGCGCGTGATACTGCTCAATGGTGTCTTCGTTGTGAATACCGGTCAACAGACGTTCATACGCAATGTGCAGCAGTGCCATCCCCGGAGCTTCGTAAATACCACGGCTTTTCGCTTCGATGATACGGTTCTCAATCTGGTCGCTCATGCCCAGGCCGTGACGACCGCCGATGCGGTTAGCTTCCAGCATCATTTCTACGTCGTCGCTAAAGGTTTTACCGTTCAGCGCCACCGGATGACCTTGCTCAAAGCGTACTGTGACTTCTTCTGCCGGGATCTTCACGCTCTCATCCCAGAATTTCACGCCCATAATCGGGTTGACGATTTTGACGCTGGAGTTGAGGTATTCCAGATCCTTCGCTTCATGCGTTGCACCAAGCATGTTGGAGTCTGTGGAGTAGGCTTTTTCGACAGACATTTTGTAGTCGAAACCGCAGGCAATCATAAATTCAGACATCTCATGACGGCCGCCCAGTTCATCAATAAAGTCAGTATCAAGCCACGGTTTGTAAATCTGCAGTTCAGCATTGGTCAGCAGACCATAACGATAGAAACGTTCGATATCGTTTCCTTTATAGGTGCTACCGTCACCCCAGATATTCACGCCATCTTCTTTCATCGCAGCAACCAGCATGGTACCAGTCACGGCGCGGCCCAGCGGCGTCGTGTTGAAATAGGTCAGGCCGCCGGTGGTGTTATGAAATGCGCCACACTGAATAGCGGCAATACCTTCGGCCACCAGTTGTTTGCGGCAGTCGATCAGACGTGCGTTCTCCGCGCCGTATTCCATGGCACGACGAGGGATCGCATCATAATCCTCTTCGTCTGGCTGGCCCAGGTTTGCAGTATATGCATAAGGAACCGCTCCCTTTTGTCGCATCCACAGCAGTGCGGCACTGGTGTCCAGACCGCCGGAAAAAGCGATACCAATACGTTGACCTACCGGGAGATGCTTGAGAATCGTCGTCATAAAATAACACCCTGCTTAATTAACTGATGATGAGCCTGGATTTCCGCTCTCACTGAATTTTTATGCAAAATAAATGAGTTTTCATTTAATCATCTTTTATCGGAGACAGGAAGAGTTTAGTGTGTTTTTTGTAAAATAATGCGCTTAAGGGAGAGCAGGGGAAGGCAAAAGTATTCAACAAATGAAAGTGAACTGGATATTCATTCACGTGATTAGCAATAAACGTTGACAAAATGTGGCATGGATCACTATAATGCCTGCAGATTTTACGTCCCGTCTCGGTACACCAAATCCCAGCAGTATTTGCATTTTTTACCCAAAACGAGTAGAATTTGCCACGTTTCAGGCGCGGGGTGGAGCAGCCTGGTAGCTCGTCGGGCTCATAACCCGAAGGTCGTCGGTTCAAATCCGGCCCCCGCAACCACTTTCCCTTAGAGTCCTTTTTCAAATATACTGTGAAGACTTCGGCCTTCGTAGTGGGATTTGAAAAAATCCTTCTGGAAAGTGCTCCAGACCGCAGTTGCGGTTATAGGGTTCAGTTATATAAAGCCCCGATTTATCGGGGTTTTTTGTTATCTGACTACAGAATAACTGGGCTTTAGGCCCTTTTTTTATGTCTTGGGGGTGGGCTTGTCCACATTAGAGCAAAAATTAACAGAGATGATTACTGCGCCAGTTGAGGCCCTGGGTTTTGAACTGGTAGGCATCGAATTTATTCGCGGTCGCACATCCACACTGCGCATCTATATTGATAGTGAAGATGGCATCAATGTTGATGATTGTGCTGATGTGAGCCACCAGGTAAGTGCTGTGCTGGATGTTGAAGATCCCATCACCGTTGCTTATAACCTGGAAGTCTCCTCACCGGGTCTCGATCGCCCACTGTTCACGGCTGAACACTACGCCCGTTTTGTCGGAGAAGAGGTGACTCTGGTTCTCCGTATGGCGGTACAAAACCGTCGTAAATGGCAGGGCGTTATCAAAGCG
Organism: Shigella sp. FJ200513; assembly: GCF_040495915.1. NCBI lineage: Bacteria > Pseudomonadati > Pseudomonadota > Gammaproteobacteria > Enterobacterales > Enterobacteriaceae > Shigella > Shigella sp. FJ200513. The sequence continues at coordinate 43,702 of NZ_JBDYCV010000006.1, forward strand.
GTAGACGGTGAAATGATCACAGTTACCGTCGAAGGTAAAGATGAAGTGTTCGCGCTGAGTAATATCCAGAAGGCGAACCTGGTTCCCCACTTTTAATAGTCTGGATGAGGTGAAAAGCCCGCGATGAACAAAGAAATTTTGGCTGTAGTTGAAGCCGTATCCAATGAAAAGGCGCTACCTCGCGAGAAGATTTTCGAAGCATTGGAAAGCGCGCTGGCGACAGCAACAAAGAAAAAATATGAGCAAGAGATCGACGTCCGTGTACAGATCGATCGCAAAAGCGGTGATTTTGACACCTTCCGTCGCTGGTTAGTTGTTGATGAAGTCACCCAGCCGACCAAGGAAATCACCCTTGAAGCCGCACGTTATGAAGATGAAAGCCTGAACTTGGGCGATTACGTTGAAGATCAGATTGAGTCTGTTACCTTTGACCGTATCACCACCCAGACGGCAAAACAGGTTATCGTGCAGAAAGTGCGTGAAGCCGAACGTGCGATGGTGGTTGATCAGTTCCGTGAACACGAAGGTGAAATCATCACCGGCGTGGTGAAAAAAGTAAACCGCGACAACATCTCTCTGGATCTGGGCAACAACGCTGAAGCCGTGATCCTGCGCGAAGATATGCTGCCGCGTGAAAACTTCCGCCCTGGCGACCGCGTTCGTGGCGTGCTTTATTCCGTTCGCCCGGAAGCGCGTGGCGCGCAACTGTTCGTCACTCGTTCCAAGCCGGAAATGCTGATCGAACTGTTCCGTATTGAAGTGCCGGAAATCGGCGAAGAAGTGATTGAAATTAAAGCAGCGGCTCGCGACCCGGGTTCTCGTGCGAAAATCGCGGTGAAAACCAACGATAAACGTATCGATCCGGTAGGTGCTTGCGTAGGTATGCGTGGCGCGCGTGTTCAGGCGGTTTCTACTGAACTGGGCGGCGAGCGTATCGATATCGTCCTGTGGGATGATAACCCGGCGCAGTTTGTGATTAACGCAATGGCACCGGCAGACGTTGCTTCTATCGTGGTGGATGAAGATAAACACACCATGGATATCGCCGTTGAAGCTGGTAACCTGGCGCAGGCGATTGGCCGTAACGGTCAGAACGTGCGTCTGGCTTCGCAGCTGAGCGGTTGGGAACTCAACGTAATGACCGTTGACGACCTGCAGGCTAAGCATCAGGCGGAAGCGCACGCAGCGATCGACACCTTCACCAAATATCTCGACATCGACGAAGACTTCGCGACTGTTCTGGTAGAAGAAGGTTTCTCGACGCTGGAAGAACTGGCCTATGTGCCGATGAAAGAGCTGTTGGAAATCGAAGGCCTTGATGAGCCGACCGTTGAAGCACTGCGCGAGCGTGCTAAAAATGCACTGGCCACCATTGCACAGGCCCAGGAAGAAAGCCTCGGTGATAACAAACCGGCTGACGATCTGCTGAACCTTGAAGGGGTAGATCGTGATTTGGCATTCAAACTGGCCGCCCGTGGCGTTTGTACGCTGGAAGATCTCGCCGAACAGGGCATTGATGATCTGGCTGATATCGAAGGGTTGACCGACGAAAAAGCCGGAGCACTGATTATGGCTGCCCGTAATATTTGCTGGTTCGGTGACGAAGCGTAATAAACTGTAGCAGGAAGGAACAGCATGACAGATGTAACGATTAAAACGCTGGCCGCAGAGCGACAGACCTCCGTGGAACGCCTGGTACAGCAATTTGCTGATGCAGGTATCCGGAAGTCTGCTGACGACTCTGTGTCTGCACAAGAGAAACAGACTTTGATTGACCACCTGAATCAGAAAAATTCAGGCCCGGACAAATTGACGCTGCAACGTAAAACACGCAGCACCCTTAACATTCCTGGTACCGGTGGAAAAAGCAAATCGGTACAAATCGAAGTCCGCAAGAAACGCACCTTTGTGAAACGCGATCCGCAAGAGGCTGAACGCCTTGCAGCGGAAGAGCAAGCCCGTCGTGAGGCAGAAGAATCGGCTAAACGCGAGGCGCAACAAAAAGCTGAACGTGAGGCCGCAGAACAAGCTAAGCGTGAAGCTGCTGAACAAGCGAAACGTGAAGCTGCGGAAAAAGACAAAGTGAGCAATCAACAAGACGATATGACTAAAAACGCCCAGGCTGAAAAAGCCCGCCGTGAGCAGGAAGCTGCAGAGCTCAAGCGTAAAGCTGAAGAAGAAGCGCGTCGTAAACTCGAAGAAGAAGCACGTCGCGTTGCTGAAGAAGCACGTCGTATGGCGGAAGAAAACAAATGGACTGATAACGCGGAACCGACTGAAGATTCCAGCGATTATCACGTCACTACTTCTCAACATGCTCGCCAGGCAGAAGACGAAAGCGATCGTGAAGTCGAAGGCGGCCGTGGCCGTGGTCGTAACGCGAAAGCAGCGCGTCCGAAGAAAGGCAACAAACACGCTGAATCAAAAGCTGATCGTGAAGAAGCACGCGCAGCAGTACGTGGCGGTAAAGGCGGAAAACGTAAAGGTTCTTCGCTGCAGCAAGGCTTCCAGAAGCCTGCTCAGGCCGTTAACCGTGACGTTGTGATCGGCGAAACTATCACCGTTGGCGAACTGGCGAACAAGATGGCGGTTAAAGGCTCTCAGGTCATCAAAGCGATGATGAAACTGGGCGCAATGGCAACCATCAACCAGGTTATCGATCAGGAAACCGCACAGCTGGTTGCTGAAGAGATGGGCCATAAAGTTATCCTGCGTCGTGAAAACGAGCTGGAAGAGGCGGTAATGAGCGACCGTGACACGGGTGCTGCGGCTGAACCGCGCGCGCCGGTTGTGACCATCATGGGTCACGTTGACCACGGTAAAACCTCTCTGCTGGACTACATTCGTTCAACGAAAGTGGCCTCTGGCGAAGCGGGCGGCATTACCCAGCACATTGGTGCATACCACGTTGAAACTGAAAACGGCATGATCACCTTCCTGGACACCCCGGGGCACGCCGCGTTTACTTCAATGCGTGCTCGTGGTGCGCAGGCAACGGACATCGTAGTCCTGGTTGTTGCTGCCGACGACGGCGTAATGCCGCAGACGATCGAAGCAATCCAGCACGCGAAAGCGGCGCAGGTTCCGGTGGTCGTTGCAGTGAACAAGATCGATAAACCAGAAGCCGATCCGGATCGCGTTAAGAACGAACTCTCCCAGTACGGCATCCTGCCGGAAGAGTGGGGCGGTGAAAGCCAGTTCGTACATGTGTCTGCGAAAGCGGGTACTGGTATCGATGAACTGCTGGACGCTATCCTGCTGCAGGCGGAAGTTCTGGAGCTGAAAGCGGTACGTAAAGGTATGGCGAGCGGTGCGGTTATCGAATCCTTCCTCGATAAAGGTCGTGGTCCGGTTGCTACCGTTCTGGTACGTGAAGGTACTCTGCACAAGGGCGATATCGTTCTGTGTGGCTTCGAATACGGTCGTGTTCGTGCGATGCGTAACGAACTGGGTCAGGAAGTGCTGGAAGCGGGTCCGTCCATTCCGGTGGAAATCCTCGGCCTGTCCGGCGTACCGGCTGCGGGTGATGAAGTTACCGTTGTACGTGACGAGAAGAAAGCGCGTGAAGTTGCACTGTATCGTCAGGGTAAATTCCGCGAAGTTAAACTGGCGCGTCAGCAGAAATCTAAACTCGAGAACATGTTCGCCAACATGACCGAAGGCGAAGTTCACGAAGTGAACATCGTCCTGAAGGCAGACGTACAGGGTTCTGTGGAAGCGATCTCCGACTCCTTGCTGAAACTGTCTACTGACGAAGTTAAAGTGAAGATCATCGGTTCTGGCGTAGGTGGTATCACCGAAACCGACGCCACCCTGGCTGCGGCGTCCAACGCCATCCTGGTTGGCTTCAACGTACGTGCTGATGCCTCTGCACGTAAAGTGATTGAAGCGGAAAGCCTGGATCTGCGTTACTACTCCGTCATCTATAACCTGATTGACGAAGTGAAAGCGGCGATGAGCGGTATGCTGTCTCCGGAACTGAAACAGCAGATTATCGGTCTGGCGGAAGTTCGTGACGTGTTCAAATCGCCGAAATTTGGTGCCATCGCAGGCTGTATGGTTACCGAAGGTGTGGTTAAACGTCACAACCCGATCCGCGTTCTGCGTGACAACGTGGTTATCTACGAAGGCGAGCTGGAGTCCCTGCGCCGCTTCAAAGATGACGTTAACGAAGTCCGTAACGGTATGGAATGTGGTATCGGCGTTAAGAACTACAACGACGTCCGCACTGGCGATGTGATCGAAGTATTCGAAATCATCGAGATCCAACGTACCATCGCTTAAGGTTTTTAGGGTTCCATGCGGGATAAGGCGTTTACGCCGCATCCGGCATGGATTGCCTGATGTGACGCTGGCGCGTCTTATCAGGCCAACGTGAACAGCCCTTCCACCTGAAATTAATTTTAAAAAGGGGCTAACAGCCCCTTTTTTGTCAGGAGAATTTATTATGGCGAAAGAATTTGGTCGCCCGCAGCGCGTAGCGCAGGAAATGCAAAAAGAGATCGCTCTCATCCTGCAGCGTGAAATTAAAGATCCTCGCCTGGGCATGATGACCACCGTTTCCGGTGTCGAAATGTCTCGCGACCTGGCGTATGCCAAAGTATATGTGACGTTCCTCAACGACAAAGATGAAGACGCGGTTAAAGCGGGCATCAAAGCGTTGCAAGAAGCTTCTGGTTTCATCCGCAGCCTGCTGGGGAAAGCGATGCGCCTGCGTATCGTGCCGGAACTGACCTTCTTCTACGACAACTCTCTGGTTGAAGGGATGCGCATGTCAAACCTGGTGACCAGCGTGGTCAAACATGACGAAGAACGTCGTGTTAACCCGGACGACAGCAAGGAGGACTAATGAGTCGTCCTCGTCGTCGCGGTCGCGACATTAACGGCGTTTTGTTGCTGGATAAACCGCAGGGTATGTCCAGCAATGATGCGCTGCAAAAAGTGAAACGGATTTATAACGCCAACCGTGCCGGGCATACCGGTGCGCTGGACCCGCTGGCAACTGGCATGTTGCCAATTTGCCTCGGGGAAGCGACGAAGTTTTCCCAGTATCTGCTGGACTCCGACAAACGCTATCGGGTCATTGCGCGTCTTGGACAGCGTACCGATACTTCTGATGCCGACGGACAAATCGTTGAAGAACGTCCGGTAACCTTTAGCGCAGAGCAACTGGCGGCGGCGCTGGATACTTTCCGTGGCGATATCGAACAGATCCCTTCGATGTATTCAGCACTGAAATATCAGGGTAAAAAACTGTACGAATATGCGCGTCAGGGCATTGAAGTACCGCGTGAAGCGCGCCCGATTACCGTTTATGAATTGCTGTTTATTCGCCACGAAGGCAATGAGCTGGAGCTGGAAATTCACTGCTCAAAAGGCACTTATATCCGCACCATCATTGATGACCTGGGTGAAAAACTCGGTTGTGGCGCGCATGTTATTTACCTGCGTCGTCTGGCGGTAAGTAAATATCCGGTTGAACGGATTGTGACCCTGGAACATCTGCGTGAACTGGTCGAACAAGCCGAACAGCAGGATATTCCGGCTGCGGAGTTACTTGATCCATTACTGATGCCAATGGACAGTCCAGCTTCGGACTACCCGGTGGTGAATCTTCCGTTAACGTCTTCTGTTTACTTCAAAAATGGTAACCCAGTTCGTACATCCGGTGCGCCGCTGGAAGGACTGGTTCGCGTTACAGAAGGTGAGAACGGCAAATTTATCGGTATGGGCGAAATTGACGATGAAGGCCGCGTTGCGCCTCGTCGCCTGGTGGTTGAATACCCGGCGTAATGTTAACCGTCTTGCGATAACAGGTCGCTACGAGTAGAATACTGCCGCTTAACGTCGCGTAAATTGTTTAACACTTTGCGTAACGTACACTGGGATCGCTGAATTAGAGATCGGCGTCCTTTCATTCTATATACTTTGGAGTTTTAAAATGTCTCTAAGTACTGAAGCAACAGCTAAAATCGTTTCTGAGTTTGGTCGTGACGCAAACGACACCGGTTCTACTGAAGTTCAGGTAGCACTGCTGACTGCACAGATCAACCACCTGCAGGGCCACTTTGCAGAGCACAAAAAAGATCACCACAGCCGTCGTGGTCTGCTGCGCATGGTTTCTCAGCGTCGTAAACTGCTCGACTACCTGAAACGTAAAGACGTAGCACGTTACACCCAGCTCATCGAGCGCCTGGGTCTGCGTCGCTAATTCTTGCGAGTTTCAGAAAAGGGGGCCTGAGTGGCCCCTTTTTTCAAGCTGACGGCAGCAATTCACTGGAAACTAATGTATTGTTGCTATGAATGATCTTCCGTTGCAGAGGTTCGCGCGGCTAATGAGAGGCTTTACCCACATAGAGCTGGGTTAGGGTTGTCATTAGTCGCGAGGATGCGCAGAAGATCGGGTATTAACACCAGTGCCGTAAGGTACTGTCTAAGAAAGAGAAAGGATATTACATTGCTTAATCCGATCGTTCGTAAATTCCAGTACGGCCAACACACCGTGACTCTGGAAACCGGCATGATGGCTCGTCAGGCTACTGCCGCTGTTATGGTTAGCATGGATGACACCGCGGTATTTGTTACCGTTGTTGGCCAGAAAAAAGCCAAACCAGGTCAGGACTTCTTCCCACTGACCGTTAACTATCAGGAGCGTACCTACGCTGCTGGTCGTATCCCGGGTAGCTTCTTCCGTCGTGAAGGCCGCCCAAGCGAAGGCGAAACCCTGATCGCGCGTCTGATTGACCGCCCGATTCGGCCGCTGTTCCCGGAAGGCTTCGTCAACGAAGTTCAGGTTATCGCCACCGTGGTTTCTGTTAACCCGCAAGTTAACCCGGATATCGTCGCGATGATTGGTGCTTCCGCAGCACTGTCTCTGTCTGGTATTCCGTTCAATGGTCCGATTGGTGCTGCTCGCGTAGGTTACATCAATGACCAGTACGTACTGAACCCGACTCAGGACGAGTTGAAAGAGAGCAAACTGGATCTGGTTGTTGCCGGTACTGAAGCCGCTGTACTGATGGTTGAATCTGAAGCTGAACTGCTGAGCGAAGACCAGATGCTGGGCGCAGTAGTGTTCGGTCATGAACAACAGCAGGTTGTTATTCAGAACATCAATGAACTGGTGAAAGAAGCCGGTAAACCACGTTGGGACTGGCAGCCGGAGCCGGTAAACGAAGCGCTGAACGCGCGCGTTGCTGCACTGGCTGAAGCTCGCCTGAGCGATGCTTACCGCATCACCGACAAACAAGAGCGTTATGCGCAGGTTGATGTCATCAAATCTGAAACCATCGCGACGCTGCTTGCTGAAGACGAAACCCTGGACGAAAACGAACTGGGTGAAATTCTGCACGCGATCGAGAAAAACGTTGTTCGTAGCCGCGTACTGGCAGGCGAACCGCGTATCGACGGTCGTGAAAAAGATATGATCCGTGGTCTGGATGTGCGTACTGGCGTGCTGCCGCGTACTCACGGTTCTGCGCTGTTCACCCGTGGTGAAACGCAGGCGCTGGTTACCGCAACGCTGGGTACTGCTCGTGACGCGCAGGTTCTTGATGAACTGATGGGCGAACGTACCGATACCTTCCTGTTCCACTACAACTTCCCTCCGTACTCCGTAGGCGAAACCGGCATGGTCGGTTCTCCGAAGCGTCGTGAAATTGGTCACGGTCGTCTGGCGAAGCGCGGCGTGCTGGCAGTCATGCCGGATATGGACAAATTCCCGTACACCGTACGTGTTGTGTCTGAAATCACTGAATCCAACGGTTCCTCTTCTATGGCTTCCGTGTGCGGCGCGTCTCTGGCGCTGATGGACGCAGGTGTGCCGATCAAAGCTGCCGTTGCGGGTATCGCAATGGGTCTGGTGAAAGAAGGCGACAACTACGTTGTACTGTCTGACATTTTGGGCGACGAAGATCACCTGGGCGATATGGACTTCAAAGTTGCGGGTTCCCGCGAGGGTATCTCTGCATTGCAGATGGATATCAAAATTGAAGGTATCACCAAAGAGATCATGCAGGTTGCGCTGAACCAGGCTAAAGGTGCGCGTCTGCATATCCTGGGCGTAATGGAACAGGCGATCAACGCGCCGCGTGGCGATATCTCTGAGTTCGCACCACGTATCCATACCATCAAGATCAACCCGGACAAGATCAAAGACGTTATCGGTAAAGGCGGCTCTGTTATCCGTGCCCTGACCGAAGAAACTGGCACCACCATCGAAATCGAAGATGACGGTACTGTGAAGATTGCAGCGACCGACGGCGAGAAAGCGAAACATGCTATTCGTCGTATCGAAGAGATCACTGCAGAAATCGAAGTGGGCCGCGTCTACACTGGTAAAGTGACCCGTATCGTTGACTTTGGCGCATTTGTTGCCATCGGCGGCGGTAAAGAAGGTCTGGTACACATCTCTCAAATCGCTGACAAACGCGTTGAGAAAGTGACCGATTACCTGCAGATGGGTCAGGAAGTACCGGTGAAAGTTCTGGAAGTTGATCGCCAGGGCCGTATCCGTCTGAGCATTAAAGAAGCGACTGAGCAGTCTCAACCTGCTGCAGCACCGGAAGCTCCGGCTGCTGAACAGGGCGAGTAAGGTTGCCATTTGCCCTCCGCTGCGGCGGGGGGCTTTTAACCGGGCAGGACGCCTTGTTAGCAACCGGGAACAGGACGTTCATTCAACCGTGGTCTTCGGGAGTGGGAAATGAAGCCTTTTTTGCGCTGGTGTTTCGTTGCGACAGCACTTACGCTTGCAGGATGCAGTAATACTTCCTGGCGTAAAAGTGAAGTCCTCGCGGTACCATTGCAACCGACTTTACAGCAGGAAGTGATTCTGGCACGTATGGAACAAATCCTTGCCAGTCGGGCTTTAACCGATGACGAACGCGCACAGCTTTTATATGAGCGCGGAGTGTTGTATGATAGTCTCGGTCTGAGGGCATTAGCGCGTAACGATTTTTCGCAAGCGCTGGCAATCCGACCGGATATGCCTGAAGTATTCAATTACTTAGGCATATATTTAACGCAGGCAGGCAATTTTGATGCTGCCTATGAAGCGTTTGATTCTGTACTTGAGCTTGATCCAACTTACAACTACGCGCACTTGAATCGCGGGATTGCATTATATTACGGCGGTCGTGACAAGTTAGCGCAAGATGATCTGCTGGCGTTTTATCAAGACGATCCCAATGATCCTTTCCGTAGTCTGTGGCTTTATCTCGCCGAGCAGAAGCTCGATGAGAAGCAGGCTAAAGAAGTATTGAAACAGCACTTCGAAAAATCGGATAAGGAACAGTGGGGATGGAACATTGTCGAGTTCTACCTGGGCAACATTAGCGAACAAACGTTAATGGAAAGGCTCAAGGCGGACGCAACGGATAACACCTCGCTCGCTGAGCATCTCAGTGAAACCAACTTCTATTTAGGTAAGTACTACCTAAGTCTGGGGGATTTGGACAGCGCCACGGCACTGTTCAAACTGGCGGTTGCCAACAACGTTCATAACTTTGTTGAGCACCGATACGCATTGTTGGAATTATCGCTCCTGGGCCAGGACCAAGATGACCTGGCAGAATCGGACCAGCAATAGCTGACGTACACATCAGCCCGTAATCTTTTTTGATTGCCATCACCTTAACGGGTGAGGGCGTTGTTGTTCGTTAATACACCTACTTTGAGCCGGTTCACACTTTTCAATGAAAATTGCTGATCAATTTCATGATGAGTTATGTAGACTGGCCGCCATTAATTTTGAGGCACACGTACTACATGGCTGAATTCGAAACCACTTTTGCAGATCTGGGCCTGAAGGCTCCTATCCTTGAAGCCCTTAACGATCTGGGTTACGAAAAACCATCTCCAATTCAGGCAGAGTGTATTCCACATCTGCTGAATGGCCGCGACGTTCTGGGTATGGCCCAGACGGGGAGCGGAAAAACTGCAGCATTCTCTTTACCTCTGCTGCAGAATCTTGATCCTGAGCTGAAAGCACCACAGATTCTGGTGCTGGCACCGACCCGCGAACTGGCGGTACAGGTTGCTGAAGCAATGACGGATTTCTCTAAACACATGCGCGGCGTAAATGTGGTTGCCCTGTACGGCGGCCAGCGTTATGACGTGCAATTACGCGCCCTGCGTCAGGGGCCGCAGATCGTTGTCGGTACTCCGGGCCGTCTGCTGGACCACCTGAAACGTGGCACTCTGGACCTCTCTAAACTGAGCGGTCTGGTTCTGGATGAAGCTGACGAAATGCTGCGCATGGGCTTCATCGAAGACGTTGAAACCATTATGGCGCAGATCCCGGAAGGTCATCAGACCGCTCTGTTCTCTGCAACCATGCCGGAAGCGATTCGTCGCATTACCCGCCGCTTTATGAAAGAGCCGCAGGAAGTGCGTATTCAGTCCAGCGTGACTACCCGTCCTGACATCAGCCAGAGCTACTGGACTGTGTGGGGTATGCGTAAAAACGAAGCACTGGTACGTTTCCTGGAAGCGGAAGATTTTGATGCGGCGATTATCTTCGTTCGTACCAAAAACGCGACTCTGGAAGTGGCTGAAGCTCTTGAGCGTAACGGCTACAATAGCGCCGCGCTGAACGGTGACATGAACCAGGCGCTGCGTGAGCAGACACTGGAACGCCTTAAAGACGGTCGTCTGGACATCCTGATTGCGACCGACGTTGCGGCCCGTGGCCTGGACGTTGAGCGTATCAGCCTGGTGGTTAACTACGATATCCCGATGGATTCTGAGTCTTACGTTCACCGTATCGGTCGTACCGGTCGTGCGGGTCGTGCTGGCCGCGCGCTGCTGTTCGTTGAGAACCGCGAGCGTCGTCTGCTGCGCAACATTGAACGTACTATGAAGCTGACTATTCCGGAAGTAGAACTGCCGAACGCAGAACTGCTGGGCAAACGCCGTCTGGAAAAATTCGCCGCTAAAGTACAGCAGCAGCTGGAAAGCAGCGATCTGGATCAATACCGCGCACTGCTGAGCAAAATTCAGCCGACTGCAGAAGGTGAAGAGCTGGATCTCGAAACTCTGGCTGCGGCACTGCTGAAAATGGCACAGGGTGAACGTACTCTGATTGTTCCGCCAGATGCGCCGATGCGTCCGAAACGTGAATTCCGTGACCGTGATGACCGTGGTCCGCGCGATCGTAACGACCGTGGCCCGCGTGGCGACCGTGAAGATCGTCCGCGTCGTGAACGTCGTGATGTTGGCGATATGCAGCTGTACCGCATTGAAGTGGGCCGCGATGATGGTGTTGAAGTTCGTCATATCGTTGGCGCGATTGCTAACGAAGGCGACATCAGCAGCCGTTACATCGGTAACATCAAGCTGTTTGCTTCTCACTCCACCATCGAACTGCCGAAAGGTATGCCGGGTGAAGTGCTGCAACACTTTACGCGCACTCGCATTCTCAACAAGCCGATGAACATGCAGTTACTGGGCGATGCACAGCCGCATACTGGCGGTGAGCGTCGTGGCGGTGGTCGTGGTTTCGGTGGCGAGCGTCGTGAAGGCGGTCGTAACTTCAGCGGTGAACGCCGTGAAGGTGGTCGTGGTGATGGTCGTCGTTTTAGCGGCGAACGTCGTGAAGGCCGCGCACCGCGTCGTGATGACTCTACCGGTCGTCGTCGTTTCGGTGGTGATGCGTAATCATCGCTGAACAGCGAACACAATCTGTAAAATAATATATACAGCCCCGATTTTAACCATCGGGGCTTTTTTTCTGTCTTTTGTACTCATGTACTGGTACAGTGCAATGCATAACAACGCAGTCGCACTATTTTTCACTGGAGAGAAGCCCTCATGGCAACACTAACCACCACCCAAACGTCACCGTCGCTGCTTGGCGGCGTGGTGATTATCGGCGGCACCATTATTGGCGCAGGGATGTTTTCTCTGCCAGTGGTCATGTCCGGGGCGTGGTTTTTCTGGTCAATGGCAGCGCTGATCTTTACCTGGTTCTGTATGCTGCATTCCGGCTTGATGATTCTGGAAGCTAACCTGAATTACCGAATCGGTTCGAGTTTTGACACCATCACCAAAGATTTGCTGGGCAAAGGCTGGAACGTGGTCAACGGCATTTCCATTGCCTTTGTGCTCTATATCCTGACCTATGCCTATATTTCTGCCAGTGGTTCGATTCTGCATCACACCTTCGCAGAGATGTCGCTAAACGTCCCGGCACGGGCGGCGGGTTTTGGTTTTGCACTGCTGGTAGCGTTTGTGGTGTGGTTGAGTACTAAAGCCGTCAGCCGCATGACGGCGATTGTGCTGGGGGCGAAAGTCATTACCTTCTTCCTCACCTTCGGTAGCCTGCTGGGGCATGTGCAGCCTGCGACATTGTTCAACGTTGCCGAAAGCAATGCATCTTATGCGCCGTATTTGCTGATGACCCTGCCGTTCTGCCTGGCGTCGTTTGGTTATCACGGTAACGTGCCAAGCCTGATGAAGTATTACGGCAAAGATCCGAAAACCATCGTGAAATGCCTGGTGTACGGTACGCTGATGGCACTGGCGCTGTATACCATCTGGTTGCTGGCGACAATGGGCAACATCCCTCGTCCGGAGTTTATCGGCATCGCCGAGAAGGGCGGTAATATTGATGTGTTGGTACAAGCATTAAGCGGCGTGCTGAACAGCCGTAGCCTGGACCTTCTGCTGGTCGTGTTCTCAAACTTTGCGGTAGCGAGTTCGTTCCTTGGCGTAACGCTGGGTTTGTTTGACTATCTGGCAGATCTGTTTGGTTTCGACGACTCGGCTGTGGGCCGCTTGAAAACGGCATTGCTGACCTTTGCCCCGCCTGTTGTGGGTGGTCTGCTGTTCCCGAACGGATTCCTGTATGCCATTGGTTATGCTGGTTTAGCGGCTACCATCTGGGCGGCAATTGTTCCGGCACTGCTGGCCCGCGCATCGCGTAAACGCTTTGGCAGCCCGAAATTCCGCGTCTGGGGTGGCAAGCCGATGATTGCGCTGATTCTGGTGTTTGGCGTCGGCAACGCACTGGTGCATATTTTATCGAGCTTTAATTTACTGCCGGTGTATCAGTAATCAGCGGTGCCTTATCCGACATTTCTGCTGCCTACACAATGCCTGATGCGCTTCGCTTATCAGGCCTACGTAGGACAGCGTTGCCAGCTCGGATAAGGCTTCCCGCGTTAAGACACACTATCCCAACAACTCTTCCTTAACATCCATCGCCAGCTCAAACGAATGCAGGCGCGCCTGGTGGTCGAAAATCTGCCCGTTAACCATAATCTCATCAGCGTCGGTTTCGCGCAGGATCGACTGCAAACCATGACGCACTTTCGCTTTATCGCCTACCAACGACATACTCAGCGCCTGCTGCACGTCATACTGCTCAGACGGTGACCAGAACTGATCCATATTTTGAATCGGCGGCGGCAGTTGCCCGGTTTCGCCACGGCGCAGCTTCACAAAGGCTTGCTGCATTGAGGTAAACAGAAATTCAGCGTCGCGGTTGCTGTCGGCGGCGATAATATTGATGCACACCATCGCGTATGGTTTTTCCAGCCGAGCCGACGGTTTGAAGTTACTGCGATAAAGATGCAGCGCCTGGAACAACATATCCGGCGCGAAGTGTGAGGCAAACGCAAATGGCAGACCAAGCTGCGCCGCCAGTTGTGCACTGTAAAGGCTGGAGCCTAACAACCACACGGGGATTTTCTCGCCATAGCCTGGTACCGGGCGCACATGCGGATTGGGATCGCGGGCGTCAAACCAGTCCACCAGCTCCGCGACATCGCGGGGGAAATTATCAATATCGCCGCTCATATGACGACGTAGCGCCATCATTGTCCGTTGGTCACTACCCGGAGCACGACCCAGCCCCAAATCGATTCGCCCCGGATAGAGCGTATTGAGTGTGCCGAACTGTTCGGCAATGACCAACGGTAAGTGGTTAGGCAACATCACGCCGCCAGACCCCAGATGCAGCGTGGTGGTATTCGCCGCCAGATAGCCAATCAATACCGATGTTGCAGCACTGGCAATGCCGGTCATATTGTGGTGTTCTGCCAGCCAGTAGCGATGATAGCCGCGCTTTTCAGCCAGACGGGCGAGATCGAGAGAGTGGGAGAACGCTTCCCGCGCTGAAGAGCCTTCGGGTATGGGGGCCAGATCGAGTAGCGAAAACGCAATGGTTTTATCAGTCATAACAGCTCACTTTGTTACCGATTAATCTTTAATACTGCATTAAAGAATAGTTAAAGTTGTTAACAAAGTGAGCTATTTACTTAGGCTTGCAGCTCCAGTCCTGCCAGCCGCCGCCAGTAGCCGTTACAGTCGCTGTTTGCCGTCAACGGCAGTGGCACAGCGCCATTTTCATTAGCGCGGAAGGCGTCGAGCATCGCGAAAGTGTCAGTGCCCTGCGGTGACAGGCGGACTACATCAACCAATCCCTGCATGGATGCCAGCTCGTTACCGAGGTTGTAAACGTAGCCGCTCATGGTCTGAATGCCATTGAGTACAAACACTTGTTGGTTTTCCTGCGACAGCACGTTGCGCCCGTTCGGATACTTAATGCAGCAGGTTTCACACTCATCTTTCGGGCGGTCTTCCGAACGCGCGGTAAAGCAGCGGGCGGAGTAGGCCAGCGGTAGATGACCGTAGCTCAGGACTTCCACTTCAAACTGGTTGCGAATGCCCAGCTCATCGCACTGATTAAGCAGATTCACCAGCCAGTCGCGGGAAAGCTCCACCGGCATACACCAGCGCATCATGCCCTGTTTGAGCAATATTTTCAGCGTCACCGCGTTGTAGCAGTTCAGCGCGTGCCCGGCGACGAACGGCAGTTTGCGTTCAGCGCACATATTCACCACGCCGAGATCGCTGGCTTCAATCAGAAATTCACCGTTCTCAACATAGCGTTTCAGTTCGCCCAGTTCAGAGGATGCCTGCACCAGCGCCAGCGTGGAGAGCACAATCTGCTTGCCACTTCCGGCGAGCGATTTTGCCATCTCCAGACAGTCGCCAACTTTGGTTGCCCGGCGCTTGCTGCATACCGCTTCACCAAGATAAATCACGTCGGCGCTGCTGGCGGCGGCTTGCTGATAAAAATCTTCCAGCGTCTCTTTTGGCCAGTACCACAGCACTGGCCCTAAGGAATATTTCATTGCTCTTCTCACTGCCATTTACGGTGATACGCGCCAAGGGTGGTTTGCGTGCCTTCGGACATCGACCCGAGCGTCTCCATCCACGCGCTTTGCGGTACGAAGTTTTGCGGATCGGCCTTACAACGGTCGATAGCCTGACGCCAGACTTTCGCCGCCTGGCTGACATACGCCGGGCTACGCTGGCGGCCTTCAATTTTCACCGAAGCAATATTCGCAGCCATTAACTCCGGCAGCAGTTCCAGGGTATTGAGACTGGTTGGTTCTTCCAGCGCGTGATAGCGCTCGCCGTCCACCAGATAACGCCCTTTACACAGCGTCGGATAACCTGCGTTTTCGCCGTCCTGATAACGGTCGATCAGCACTTCGTTCAGGCGGGATTCCAGCCCCTGCGGCGTTTGTTGCCAGCGCACGAAACGGGCCGGAGAACACGCACCCACAGTGTTGGGCGACTCACCCGTCAGATACGACGACAGATAGCAACGGCCTTCCGACATAATACACAGGCTGCCGAAAGCAAACACTTCCAGCGGGACAGGAGTAACCCGTGCCAGCTGTTTCACCTGATGAATCGACAACACGCGCGGCAGCACCACGCGGGCAACGTCAAAATGGCGATGATAAAAGTTAATCGCCTCTTCATTGGTCGCCGAAGCCTGCACTGACACATGACGTTCAATATGCGGGTAACGCTCGGCGGCGTACTCCAGCATGGCGAGGTCGGCGAGGATCAGCGCGTCGGCACCCAGCTGCGCCGCCATATCCACGGCACGCTGCCAACGGGCGTAACCGTCCGGATGCGCAAAAGTGTTAATCGCGATGTGAAGTTTGCGGCGATGTTGATGGACAAAACTCACCGCTTCCTGCAATTTTTTCTCGGTAAAGTTAAGGCCGGCGAAGTGACGGGCATTGGTATCATCTTTTAGCCCGATATAAACAGCATCTGCGCCGTTTTCGATGGCCGCCTTAAGCGCCGGGAGATTTCCGGCAGGGCAGAGCAGCTCCATAATTTTTCCTGAAGGTTGCGCTATCAAAACGCAAAAATGTTAACGAACTGGGATTTTAGTTAACCTTGCTGCGACAATTTTTGATTTAAGGCAGTTAAAGTTGTATTGGTGGTAGCAGCAATTTCATATGGAATTGTTGATTTATACCGCTATGTTATTTTTCTGATATGGCAAAATAGGATGATTGTTGAAACAGGGAGTAAAACTCGTGTTGGATAAACTGCGTTCCCGTATTGTGCATTTGGGGCCATCTCTGTTGAGTGTACCGGTAAAACTGACGCCATTTGCGCTAAAACGCCAGGTTCTTGAGCAGGTCTTAAGCTGGCAATTCCGTCAGGCGCTGGATGATGGCGAGCTGGAGTTTCTTGAAGGCCGCTGGTTAAGTATTCATGTGCGTGATATTGACCTGCAATGGTTTACCTCGGTGGTGAATGGCAAACTGGTGGTCAGCCAGAACACGCAAGCTGATGTGAGTTTTAGTGCCGACGCCAGCGATCTGCTGATGATTGCGGCGCGTAAACAAGATCCGGATACGCTCTTCTTCCAGCGTCGGCTGGTGATTGAAGGCGATACGGAGCTGGGGGTGTATGTGAAAAACCTGATGGACGCCATTGAACTGGAGCAAATGCCGAAAGCCTTACGCATGATGCTGCTGCAACTGGCGGATTTTGTTGAGGCGGGAATGAAAACCGCGCCTGAAACCAAACAGACATCGGTAGGTGAACCATGCTAATTCGAGTAGAAATTCCCATTGATGCGCCGGGTATTGATGCCCTGCTGCGTCGCTCATTCGAAAGTGATGCGGAAGCGAAGCTGGTTCACGATCTGCGTGAAGATGGCTTTCTGACGCTGGGGCTGGTGGCGACAGATGACGAAGGTCAGGTCATTGGCTATGTGGCATTTAGTCCGGTTGATGTGCAGGGCGAAGACCTGCAATGGGTCGGCATGGCACCGTTGGCGGTTGATGAAAAATACCGTGGACAGGGGCTGGCACGCCAACTGGTCTATGAAGGACTCGATTCGCTTAATGAGTTCGGCTATGCCGCAGTGGTGACGCTGGGCGATCCGGCGCTGTACAGTCGTTTCGGCTTTGAACTGGCGGCGCATCACGATCTGCGTTGCCGCTGGCCGGGCACTGAAAGCGCCTTCCTGGTACATCGTTTAGCGGATGACGCGCTGAATGGCGTAACCGGTCTGGTTGAGTATCACGAGCATTTCAATCGCTTTTAATCTCCGGGGTTTGCAGGCTGCTCAACAGTTCTGCAAACCCTGCGCCTTCCGCTACCAGACGCTCTTTTTGCCGTTTGGTCAGTTGCTTAACGCGATATTCCGCCCGTAGTGCCAGCGAACGGTCGCCCACTGGCGCAGAAAACGCCAGCGTCAGTTCTCCTTTCCCGCGCAGTGCTTTCGCCCCTTTGCCGCTTTGGTGCTGCTGATAGCGGCGTTCGACATCCGTGGTGATCCCGGTATAAAGCTTATTGTCGGCGGTACGGATCAAGTAAAGAAACCAGGGTGTCATCGTCTGCATCGCATGTTAAGGTCAGGCCCACAGTATAAAAGAGAACAGCAATGGAAACACTCATCGCCATCAGCCGTTGGCTGGCAAAACAACATGTTGTCACCTGGTGTGTGCAGCAGGAAGGGGAACTCTGGTGCGCTAATGCCTTTTATCTTTTTGATGCGCAGAAAGTCGCCTTCTACATTTTGACGGAAGAAAAAACGCGCCACGCGCAGATGAGTGGGCCGCAGGCTGCGGTTGCCGGAACGGTAAACGGTCAGCCGAAAACGGTAGCGTTAATTCGCGGTGTGCAGTTTAAAGGTGAGATCCGCAGGCTGGAAGGTGAGGAAAGCGACCTCGCGCGCAAGGCGTACAATCGTCGCTTTCCGGTTGCCAGAATGCTGTCGGCCCCGGTGTGGGAAATCCGGCTCGATGAAATCAAATTCACCGACAACACGCTGGGCTTTGGTAAAAAAATGATTTGGCTACGCGACTCAGGCACCGAGCAGGCGTAACGCCTCGCGGTTAAACGCTGGCAGATCGTCCGGTGTCCGGCTGGTAACCAGCTGATCTTTATCAACCACGACTTCCTGATCGTAAAATTCCACGCCCGCATTTTTAACATCAATAATGATCGGTTTAACTGCGGTCAGTTTGCGCCCCCGAATCACATCGGCGCTGATCAGCAGCTGCGGACCGTGACAGATGGCGAAAACAGGTTTGCCGCTATTCACAAAATCACGGGTAAAGGTGACAAAACGGTTGTCGCCACGCAGATAATCCGGTGAATGACCACCCGGTAGCAACAGGGCATCAAACTCCGCTGGCGTCACTTCATCGATGGATTTATCGATGGTCACGCTGGCTTCTCCTTTTTTGCCTTTCACCGTTTTACCCGCTTGTTTTTCAATAGTAATCACTTCGTGTCCGGCTTTACGGAACTCGTCTGCGGGTGAAGTAAATTCTGAATCTTCAAATTCATCAGTGATTAAAACGGCAATTTTCTTACTCATGCTTCCTCCGCGTTGTTGCATTGGATGAGGCGAATTTTCCACAATCGGGGATAATTACCTCATGGTCTATTAAGACTGGTGCATGAGCCGGGGAGCGCAAGGCAGACAATTCTGTAAAGGAACGAAGATGAGTCAGGTACTGATTACAGGCGCAACGGGGCTGGTGGGCGGTCACCTGCTGCGGATGTTGATTAATGAACCGAAAGTTAACGCCATTGCTGCGCCGACGCGACGTCCGTTGGGCGATATGCCCGGGGTGTTTAATCCCCATGATCCGCAACTGAGTGACGCGTTGGCGCAGGTCACCGAACCCATCGACATTGTGTTTTGTTGTCTCGGCACCACGCGGCGAGAAGCGGGGAGCAAAGAGGCGTTTATTCATGCCGATTACACGCTGGTAGTGGATACCGCATTAACCGGGCGGCGACTGGGCGCGCAGCATATGCTGGTGGTCAGTGCTATGGGTGCCAATGCCCACTCGCCGTTTTTCTATAACCGCGTCAAAGGGGAGATGGAAGAAGCATTAATTGCCCAGAACTGGCCGAAATTGACCATTGCTCGCCCGTCGATGTTACTGGGCGATCGTAGCAAACAGCGGATGAACGAAACGCTTTTTGCGCCGCTGTTCCGTTTGTTACCAGGTAACTGGAAATCCATTGATGCGAGAGACGTGGCGCGGGTCATGCTGGCAGAGGCGATGCGGCCTGAGCATGAAGGCGTGACGATTTTAAGCTCTTCAGAATTACGCAAAAGAGCTGAATAATTATTCCCAAGAATTGATAGTGAGCGTAATATTCACGCGCTCAATTATCATAACTTATTCCTGGGGAATGCTATGACTGGTCAGTCTTCATCTCAGGCGGCAACGCCCATTCAGTGGTGGAAACCCGCGCTTTTCTTTCTCGTTGTCATTGCCGGTCTCTGGTATGTGAAATGGCAACCTTACTACGGCAAAGCGTTTACTGCAGCCGAAACCCACAGTATCGGTAAATCTATCCTTGCGCAGGCGGATGCTAATCCGTGGCAAGCGGCGTTGGATTACGCGATGATCTATTTCCTCGCAGTATGGAAAGCGGCGGTGCTGGGGGTGATCCTCGGTTCGTTGATTCAGGTGCTGATCCCGCGTGACTGGTTGTTGCGTACGCTTGGGCAATCGCGCTTTCGCGGCACGCTGCTGGGAACGCTGTTTTCGCTGCCGGGCATGATGTGTACCTGCTGTGCGGCTCCGGTCGCGGCGGGAATGCGTCGCCAACAGGTATCGATGGGCGGTGCGCTGGCATTCTGGATGGGCAATCCGGTGTTAAACCCGGCGACGCTGGTGTTTATGGGGTTTGTCCTCGGCTGGGGTTTTGCGGCGATTCGTCTGGTGGCCGGGCTGGTGATGGTGTTGCTGATTGCGACGCTGGTGCAAAAATGGGTGCGTGAAACACCGCAAACGCAGGCACCGGTCGAAATTGACATACCGGAAGCACAGAGCGGTTTTTTTAGCCGCTGGGGCAGGGCGCTATGGACACTTTTCTGGAGTACGATCCCGGTTTACATCCTTGCAGTACTGGTGTTGGGTGCCGCACGCGTCTGGTTATTCCCCCATGCCGATGGTGCTGTCGATAACAGCCTGATGTGGGTGGTGGCGATGGCGGTAGCAGGATGCTTGTTTGTCATTCCCACGGCAGCAGAAATTCCGATTGTACAAACGATGATGCTGGCAGGTATGGGAACCGCTCCGGCGCTGGCATTGTTGATGACGCTCCCGGCAGTGAGTTTGCCGTCACTGATTATGCTGCGCAAAGCGTTCCCGGCGAAAGCCTTATGGCTGACAGGGGCGATGGTGGCAGTGTCTGGTGTGATTGTCGGCGGGCTGGCGCTGTTGTTCTGATTTGAGGGAAAACATGTCGGATGCGGCGTAAACGCCTTATCCGACCTACGGTTTGCATCGTTGTAGGCCTGATAAGACGCGGCAAGCGTCGCATCAGGCATTACAAGGGGCTGCTATTTAATAAACGTAAACGCTGTGGTAACCCGCTTTACGCCGCTCACCCGGCTGGCAATATCTGCCGCCGCTTTCGCTTCACGTTCAGTCACCAGCCCCATCAGGAACACTTCACCGTTTTCGGTGGTCACTTTCACGTTGGACGATTTCACCAGGTCGCTGGTTAAGAGCTGCGAACGCACTTTGGTGGTGATCCACGTATCGTTAGATGCTTCGCCCAGACCAATCGGCTGGCCCTGACGAATCTCGTTATACACTTCGTTGGCACCGTCTACGCCCATAGCAATCTGTTTGGCGCGAGCCGAAAGTTCAGCATTTGGTGACTGCCCAACCAGCAGCACTTTGCCCTGATAGGCCGTGACATTAATACGGGTTTCTTTCTTAATCTGTTCGTCTTTCGACAATGCGCTGTTCACGCGCACTTCCAGGGTACCATCGTCCACCTGGGTGCCGACACTGCGTGGGTCAGTTGCGGCTTTGGTACCCACAGCAGCGGTACCCACTACGGCAGCGGCAACACAACCTTGCAACAGCAGCGCGGAAATAAGGACTGCGATTGGCGATAATGCCTTCATGTATTCTCCTTAATCATCCTGGTGAGGGAAAAGCGTGTTATCGATCAGATCGCACAGGCAATTTACCGTCAGCATATGCATTTCCTGAATGCGAGCACTACGATGCGAAGGAATGCGGATCTCCACATCCTGTGGCCCTAACAAACCTGCAAGTTCGCCGCCGTCATAGCCGGTCAATGCCACAATGGTCATATCACGCGTAACGGCGGCTTCAACTGCTTTAACAATATCGCGGCTGTTGCCACGGGTGGAAATGGCTAACAATACATCTCCCGCATGACCCAGCGCCCGCACCTGTTTTGCATACACTTCATCATGTAAGCGATCGTTGGCAATCGCCGTTAAGACAACATTATCAGTATTTAGTGCAATGGCAGGTAAGCTGGGCCGCTCCGTTTCGAAACGGTTGATCATGCTGGCAGCAAAATGCTGTGCATTGGCAGCGGAAGTTCCATTACCACAACAGAGGATTTTGTTGCCATTGAGCAGAGACTGAACCAGCGTCATGGCTGCACGGGAGATGGCATCCGGAAGCGCCTCTGCCGCCGCAATTTGAGTTTGAATGCTTTCAGTGAAGCAAGCTTTAATTCTTTCTTGCACGCTAATCCTTAAACCTTAATTATGAGTGGTCATTAAAGGCATCCTTAATCCACTCAACCTCATTCCCGGTGAAGGCTACCACATCGAACCGGCAATCCACAGTATCAAAACTCCCATTATGACGCGCGAGCCACAAGCGGGCAGTCTGTAATAATTTGTGTTGTTTGCTGCGGGTCACACTGGCTGCCGCGCCGCCATAAAGCGCAGAGCGGCGATAGCGTACCTCGACAAAAACGGTGGTCAGGCCTTCACGCATTATCAGATCGATCTCGCCGCCACGCTCGTTCACGTTAGCGGCGATAAACCGCAGTCCTTTGCCTTCCAGCCAGCGACGCGCTTGTGCTTCCCACGCATCGCCGGTCTGTTTGGTGGTTAACTGGCGGGGACTACCTGACCTTGTTGGTACTGTAGCCATGATAACTTCCTGTTAATCACGCAATCCGGGTTAGCCGTCAGACTTCCGGTATTACCGTTGATTTCAAAACCCTGAACCTGGCGCATTTGTGAGAAATGATTTGCCAACGACCAGGCATCAACGCCCATCGCATACATGCGAGCCAGCGAATAATCGTTGTTCACCGCGCTGAGCGCCTGCTGCATTAACGGCAGATTACCGCCTGCCAGCATCGGGATTTCGCTGTACTGCAAGCCTTCCATCTCCAGTCGGAAATCCGGGCCTGCGGTGCCTTGTGCGCTGCGGGAACTGGCGTACAGCGTTGCACCGCTCTGGCTACCGTTACGCATGGCGATCATCGGTTTGATAAAAGCGATTTCACCCGGCGTTGCCACAATGTAGACCGCATCGACACGACCGCCATTATTGGTGAACTGGTCATCGGTTGGCGTGGTTTGCAGCGTTGGATTGTTGGTCGTCATGCCGGAGTCGGTTGTCGCTCTGGGAGTAATCGGGCTACCCGTTAAAGCAATACCAGAACCGCCGTTAACACCCGCGCGTAATTCGCTGGTGGAACCAAATTTTTGTTGCAGAACGGTGCCGCCGCCCAGTTTCTGCCACTCTTGCGCAAACGCATTGGCTACGCGATCGCCCAATGCACTGCGTGGGATCAGCACCAGCGGCGCTTGTTTACCCTGGTCACGAATATGACGCGCTGCATCGCGCGCTTCGTCTTCCGGTGAAAGCGCGAAGTAACAAATATTGACGCGGTTTTCGATATTCTCCGGCTGGTTCAGTGCCAGTACGTTCAGCGGGGTGTTGCTCTTCAGCAACTCTTCAACGTTATTTTTCAGCAACGGACCAACCACAATACTCGCGCCATCCTGCTGAACCTGGCTTAAGATCTGGCTAAGTGGTTGTGATGAGGTATCGTAGATTTTCAGCTCTGCGGATGGATTTGCGGGTGCGCTTACCGCTGCGGTGCTTGTCGCCGGGGCGCTTACAGGCACCGGCTGGGCCGCAGGCTGATCACCGGTCAGATCGCTAACCGAGGCTTGTGCCGGGCTGGCAACGCTATCCGCAGTTTGCGGCTGAGGTTGTTCTGCTACGTCTGCGGCAGGTGCGGCAGCTACCTGAGCCGCCACTGGCTGAGTGCCGATATTTTTCGCGGCTTCAAAGCCTTGCTGAATAGTGCGACCAAATACCGCTGCCTGGCCATTCAGCGGCAACAGCAGGGCGATTTTGTTGGTCGAGGCTGGTTTAAACGCTTTTACGTTAACCAACTGCGTTGGCAGCATTTTCGCGCCCGGATTGTTCGGATAACGTTTCTGCCAGTCGGCGATCCCGGCTTTCATCATGTCGGGATCGTTACGGTTATCAAACCAGACGCGCTGCAGATCCAGCCAGCCTTGCAGAATATTTTCGTCGGCGTTGATCACCAGCGTATTCGCCTGTTCCTGAGTCATGGAGGAGAGCGCCTGCCAGGTGGCATCAATATTCTGCTGTTTTTCTTTCGCGCCAAGCAGCGGTTCCTGAGCAATTAACGCGCGCAGTAAATCAATGGAAGGACGCCCCTGGCTGGCATCGATTTTTGCCTGCCAGTAACGCGCTTGCTGGTTTTGTTCTAAATCGGCAGGTGTGATTTTCGCCAGCAAGTTTTGCGCGCCAGCAAAATCTTTCTGCGCCAGTTTAATCTCTGCCGCCAGCAGTGTTTTCTCGCGACGCTGAGAATCGTTCAGTTCTTGCGGTAGTTGGTTAAACAACTCAACCGCCTGCCCGGTTTTACCTTCTTTCACCAGTGCACGAATGGCGAGTAATTGCCAGTTGATCCTGGTATCATCAGAGCTTTGCTGCATCTGCTGAAGATAAAAGGCAGAATCAGCCTGCGCCGTGCCCTGCATATAAGCAGTGGACTGATCGGGAGTATGGGTGCCACAACCGGCGAAAATCAGGGCTGCCAGAACAACAGGCAGACAACGCGCGGCTTTCAAACGAGAAAATGTTGAGGGTACCATAATGTATCCAGTGATATTTTTTTTACGCAATGCTCAATATTAAATCGGCAATACGGACGACACAATGAAACAACACCAATCGGCGGATAATTCTCAGGGCCAGCTTTACATTGTACCGACGCCAATCGGCAATCTGGCGGATATCACCCAGCGTACGTTAGAGGTATTACAGGCCGTTGATCTGATTGCCGCCGAGGATACTCGTCACACCGGTTTATTGCTGCAACATTTTGGGATTAATGCCCGGTTGTTTGCGCTGCACGACCATAACGAACAACAAAAAGCCGAAACGCTGCTGGCAAAGCTGCAAGAGGGGCAAAACATTGCGCTGGTTTCCGATGCCGGAACGCCGCTAATTAACGATCCTGGCTACCATCTGGTGCGTACCTGCCGTGAAGCGGGGATTCGTGTGGTGCCGCTACCCGGACCGTGTGCTGCTATCACTGCGTTAAGCGCCGCGGGTTTACCATCTGACCGTTTCTGTTACGAAGGCTTTTTACCTGCCAAATCAAAAGGCCGCCGTGATGCGCTAAAAGCCATTGAAGCGGAGCCGCGCACGCTGATTTTTTATGAATCTACCCACCGTCTGTTAGATAGCCTGGAAGATATCGTTGCGGTATTAGGCGAATCCCGCTACGTGGTTCTGGCGCGTGAGCTGACCAAAACCTGGGAAACCATTCACGGCGCGCCCGTTGGCGAGCTGCTGGCGTGGGTAAAGGAAGATGAAAACCGTCGCAAAGGCGAAATGGTGCTGATTGTCGAAGGTCATAAAGCACAGGAAGAAGACTTACCCGCCGATGCCCTGCGCACGCTGGCGCTGCTACAGGCAGAACTGCCGCTGAAAAAAGCGGCGGCGCTGGCCGCAGAAATTCATGGCGTGAAGAAAAATGCGCTGTATAAGTATGCGCTGGAGCAGCAGGGGTAACAGTGCCGAAGCGTTGCGTTAATCAAAACGCAACGTCTTCTTTTACCGCACCATGACGGTAATGGTGGCTGTGCCCTGAAATTTTCCTGTTTCCAGCTCACCACCGACCAGATTAACTGGCCAGGCGCGCATATTGACGGTGCCATGCCCGGAAGGATCAACGGGAAGGATACCGTTCTGAAAAGGAATATTTGCAACTCCGCCGCCGAGATTTTCAATACGAATACCGACATCGGGCACATTGTCTGAACTTCTTCGCCTGGCGACCAGGTTGTACTGGTCTACTACCCCAGTTGTACCGTCGATGCGCATTTGCAACGAGTTTTTAATCTTTGAAGTATCACCACAGTCATAAGTGATATCAAAGTCTACTGGAGTAAAACCGTCTGGCATGGCATTGCGGGTGGTAAACTTCTGACCATTGATGAATCCAAAATTAACTTTAATAACATCGCCCTGATTAATTTTGCACGACTGTGGGGCGGTGAGATTTCCCTGAATCGATAACTTGACTAAATCATGGAAGTCACCTGTAGACGGGCTTCCCATTCCATCGACCCACGCGCCTTTAATGACGGCAATATCCGTTTTCGGAATGGTCATCGAGCCGAGAAATGGCTTGGTGACATACAGGGTAAAGGTGGTATTTGCACCAATATTAACGGGTCCATAACGAGACGTGTCACCCTGGCAAACACCCGTTTGGGTTGCAGCAGAATATACGGTGCTGCTTTTTATCTGTGTGAATCGGGTGTTAACAGAGACAACCTGGTCGGTTGTGAGTCCTGGAATGTCGTTTGCCTGTAATGTGGTTTTAATATCCAGGCTGTCATTGAGTTTGTAATATCCTGTCTGATGTCCAGTGGTGGTAAGTACGGGGCTGACCATATAGACAAGTTTAACTGCCTTACCCGCAGAGCAGGAACAGGCGTATTGCCAGTTAGTGCTACTTAGCGTTGCAGAGGTAAACTCCCGTCCTGTCACGTTATCTGTCTGGTTCACCGTAACATCATCAACCACACTGCTGTAATTTGTCGCACCGCTAGTGCTGTCGGCTCCACACCCTCCTGAGGAGGCATAAGCGCAGGATGTGGATATCAACAAAAGTCCTGTTATAAGAGGCGCCCTTTTCATTTTTTTATCCTTAATGGCACTGCGCTGTGCCTTGTAATACAGAGGTTGTTGGTTCTGAATCCGGTGTACTAAAAGCAAACTGACATTGTTGATCTGCCTGATTTCCCCAGCGTACAGTCCAGCTTTGTGATTTACTCGATATCCCAGAGAGATATAGTATGCCGCCCTCATCGACGATACTTTGTTGCCCCGTATCATCGTTGCTGGCAAGAGCGCCAAAGGGCAACGGTTTACCGTTGCGATCGCTGACTGTAACAAGTACGCGATAACCGATATTGGCGTTGAAACGCGCCGCTACCATTGCACCTCTGTTGGGCACCACAAACTGTGTTGTTTGTTCAAGATCGACGTTATCGGGCAGCTGCGTAGTATCTACCGAGAGACGGTTTTCCTGATAAGTCGTGAGATAAGGAACCACTGCATAGCCAAAGGGATCAGTAGCAATCCCCGGATAGTTTTGTATCCTCACGCCAGAAGCCCCGTTAGCATCGATAAGCGCAAAAGCGTTGCCCAGATATTGCGAGAGCGTCACGCCATGAGGATGGATAACCACGCCGCCGGTAACGCCGTAATTGTATTGGCTGCTGTCATTACCGTAACTGTATCCGGCACTGAAGGTTCCATAAGGTGAACGGTAACTGGCGTTCAGGCTACTGTTATGGTTGTTATCGTCATCCAGACTTTGTTCCAGGCTATAGCTCAGGCGACCATCATCCAGCAGTGAGCCATCAAGACGCATTTCATGTTGGGTTGGGCGATCTTTCTGGCTGGTCATCTGATAGGAAACCAGGCTACGCGGTAACCAGCTAGACTGGCCCCCTGAATCTCCAGACAACCAGTATCACTTATTTAAGTGATAGTCTTAATACTAGTTTTTAGACTAG
>NZ_JBDYCV010000007.1:0-67832 GCF_040495915.1 Shigella sp. FJ200513
AATCGGTGGAGCTGCATGACAAGGTCATCGGGCATTATCTGAACATAAAACACTATCAGTAAGTTGGAGTCATTACCAGGGAAAGCAATTCTGACAGCGCCCCCTATACGTTATTAAAAAACTATGCTGACAGATTTAAAAAATATTCAGCAGAAGAGCAGTACGAAATTGATTTTCAACATCGACTGGTAAACAGAAATTGTTATTTAGATAAATATGGCGATGCACGAATCAATGCTTCTTATACACAATTAGAAATAAAACACTCACAACCCAAAAATAGAGCATCCGGCAAAAGAGTGAGTTAACATCATTGTTAATCAATTCGACCAGTCAGTAAATATGCTGACTGGTCGAACATAATTTGCTAAAAAGTCATCACTGACTGATGTCAGTCCCACCATCTGCCAGTTCAATCTACGGGTATTTCCAGCATATCGCGGCACGCGATTGCTGGTCTGTTGATGTAGTGGATTGTAGTTGCTGACTTTTCTTACCCTCAGATTTCTGCCCCACTTGTCAATTCAATCTGCCAATAAATAACATAATTATATTTTTATTCCTCACAGAAATTCCTTTTTAAAAATAGCGAACCCACTGTAAAAAACACTTTTTGTATACCTCTACCAAGCGTAATAAAATAAACGCTCATAATTCATTATAAATAATAATGAAATGACGCCTTTTATTGATAATTTACATATGAAAAAATTTTCCTTTTGTTATATTATTTCTGTTTTCACTCCCTCTGATTATTTTTACCAACCCTGGGTCACTGCATTATCGCCAACGCCCCGACACGTAAGTCCTGAGCAATTAGAAAAAACAGTTCGTTATCTTACACAAACTGTGCATCCACGTAATGCCGGCAATATTGATAATCTGAATAGGTCCGCAGAGTATATAAAAGAGTTCTTTGTCAGTAGCGGTGCCAGAGTTACCGCGCAGGGCGTCCCCGATTGGCTATTACGACTCTGCGCCTGGAAGCCAGAATTACCCTTACCCGGCAATGTCCTGGCTTTATCCCGATCGGGGAGACTTTATTGCTGTGGTCGGCAGAATGCAGGATATCAACGCCGTTCGTCAGGTAAAAGCGGCATTGTTGTCATCCCGGGATTTATCTGTTTATTCTATGAATGCCCCAGGGTTTATTCCCGGTATTGATTTTTCTGATCACCTCAATTATTGGCAACACGATATTCCCGCCGTAATGATTACTGACACCGCTTTTTATCGTAATAAACAATACCACTTGCCCGGTGATACCGCAGACAGATTGAATTATCAGAAAATGGCTCAGGTGGTAGATGGTGTTATAACCTTGTTATACAACAGTAAATAATAAAAATTTCTCGAGGCGGGTCCAGAAACAGCGACATGTACATTTTATTTTCCCTCGTCTGTTTTAAGATGCGAAACATAAAATTCAATGGAGGAAAAATAAATGGGAATGATTGGCTATTTTGCAGAAATTGACTCAGAAAAGATTAACCAACTGCTTGAGTCTACTGAAAAACCTTTGATGGATAATATACATGACACGCTTTCAGGATTACGCCGACTGGAATCACTGGATCGAAGTGAGCTGCGTAAACAGTTTTCCATTAAGCGACTCAATGAAATGGAGATTTATCCGGGAGTGACCTTTTCAGAAGAGTTAGAGGGGCAACTCTTTGCCTCGATCATGCTTGATATGGAAAAGCTGATTAGCGCGTATCGACGTATGCTGCGACAAGGGAATCATGCGCTGACGGTTATTGTTGGGTGATGGTGTCAGAGCGCCAAAAAAAACCGCCGAACATGTCGGCGGCTTTCTGACTTACAAACTAACAGTTTACATCAGCGGCATTGCTAACCGCACAATACTAATCAGCGGTTGTGGCCATACACCCAGCACCAGTACCAACAGTGCAGAAATCAGCACCACGATACCGCCCGCGCTGTACTGCCAGTTTGACGGTGCATCGCGACCCGGTTGTTCCGGTGCGTGCAGGTACAGGCTCACCGCCACGCGCAGGTAGTAGTAGAGGCCGATTGCCGAACCGACAACCACGGCACCCACCAGCCACCACAAGTGTGCCTGGACACCGACCGCCAGCACGTAGAACTTACCGATAAAGCCCAGCGTCATCGGGATACCGGCCAGAGACAGCATCATCACCGTCATCACTGCCGCGAGGATCGGACGATGCCAGAACAGACCGCGGTAAGAGAACAGGGAATCAGCATCCGGGCCACGATACGGGCTGGACATCAGGCTGACCACGCCGAACGCGCCGAGGCTGCTGAACAGATAACCGGCCAGGTAAACCCCTACCGCTTCCATCGACATCTCGCCGGTTTGCAGCGCAATCAGCGCCACCAGCAGATAGCCGAGGTGAGAGATAGATGAGTAACCGAGCAGACGTTTGATGTTGGTCTGGCTCAACGCCATCAGGTTACCGAAGATGATGGAGGCAAAGGCGATAATCGCCAGTACTACGCGAATCGCTTCGCTGTCACCCACCGGTGCGTAGAGGAACAGACGCATCACCACACCGAAGATAGCGATTTTGCTCGCCGTCGCCAGGAAAGTGGAAACCGGCGCAGGCGCGCCCTGGTATACGTCTGGCGTCCACAGGTGGAACGGCACCAGAGAGAGTTTGAAGCCGAGGCCAACAATCATCATGCCGAAACCTGCCAGCAACAGCGGCTCGTTGAGCATACCGTCGCCGAGGTTTTTACCCAGCGCGACAAACGACAGGTCGCCAGACTGCGCATACACCAGCGCCATACCGAACAGCAGGAAAGAAGACGCTGCGGCAGAAAGGATGGTGTATTTGATACTGGCTTCCAGCGAACGTTTCTGGCGGAAAGCGTAACCGACCAGGCCAAACAGCGGCAAAGAGATCAGTTCAATACCGAGGAACAGAGACGCCAGATGGTTTGCATTCGCCAGCAGGATCCCGCCCAGCGCGGCAATTAACACCAACAGGTAGAACTCATCCTTGTTGTCGTTATAGCCTTCAAGCCACGGGTAGGCGAAAGTACAGGTGGCGAGGCTCGCCAACAATACCAGCCCGGTGTAAAGCATGGCGAAACCATCAACGCGCATCAGCGGCGTAACGTCCATAGCGCCCGCCTGGCCAACAAACCAGAGCGAAACCAGCGCCGCGTTAAGCCCAATAACCGAGAGCGTAGCGTTGAGGAAATGATTGCGTCGCCACGCAATGGAGAGCATCACAACCACCACCGTCAAGCCGACGATCAGCAACGGTAGCAGTGCGATCAGGTTTTGTGGAGTTATTGTCATGGCGATTTACGGCCTTGTAGTAGTAACGGAATTAACAAACCACTGCTGGATATTGCCAATCGCGGAGTGCGAGGTATCCAGAATCGGCTGCGGATAGAAGCCCAGCAGTACCAGCAGCACCACCAGCAACAGGATCATAAACAGCTCACGCAGCGACATCCCTGGCAGTTCCTGGCTGGCAATCTGGCTTTTCGCTTTACCGAAGTAAGCGCGATGCAACATCGCCAGCGAATAAACAGATGCAAAGACCAGCCCAAAGGTAGAGATAACGGTAATCACCGGGACAACCTGGAAGCTGCCGAACAGAATCATAAATTCGCCGACGAAGTTACCGGTGCCAGGCATCCCAAGCGTTGCCACCGCAAAGAACAGCGACAGTGCTGGCAGCCATTTCATCTTGCTCCACAGACCGCCCATCATGCGCATGTCGCGGGTATGGATACGTTCATAAAGCTGACCGCAGAGAATAAACAGACCCGCCGCCGACAAGCCGTGCGCAATCATCTGGATTACCGCGCCCTGGTAGGCCAACTGGCTGCCGGTGTAGATTGCAATCAGCACGAAGCCCATGTGGGAAACCGAGGTGTAGGCGATCAGACGTTTGATATCGGTCTGAGCGAAGGTCATCCACGCACCGTAGAAGATGCCGATAACACCCAGCCACATAGCGATTGGCGCGAACTCTGCCGACGCGTTCGGGAACAGCGGCAGGGAGAAACGCAACAAACCGTAAGCGGCGGTTTTCAGCAAGATCCCCGCGAGGTCCACGGAACCGGCGGTCGGAGCCTGGGAGTGCGCATCCGGCAGCCAGCCATGCAGCGGAACCACCGGCATTTTGACTGCGAAGGCGATGAAGAAGCCCAGCATCAACAGATATTCCACACCACTGGACATTGGCGTATTCAGCAGCTCTTCATAGTTGAAGGTCCAGACGCCGGTCGCATTGTAGTGAACAAAAACCAGCGCCAGGATGGCGATCAACATCACCAGACCACTCGCCTGGGTGTAAATGAAGAACTTGGTTGCCGCCGTGATACGCGTTTTACCGTCAGAGGCTTTATGCCCCCACAGTGCGATCAGGAAGTACATCGGCACCAGCATCATTTCCCAGAAGAAGAAGAACAGGAACATGTCGATGGCAAGGAACACGCCGATAACGCCGCCCAGGATCCACATCAGGTTGAGGTGGAAGAAGCCCTGATATTTTTCGATCTCTTTCCACGAACATAGTACCGCCAGCACACCGAGCAGACCGGTCAGCACGACCATCAGCAGCGACAGACCGTCAATGGCGAGATGAATAGAGATACCAAAACGCGGGATCCACGGCATGTCGAATTCAGACTGCCACTGCGGAATTCCGGCGGATTGCGTCAGTGAATAACCGCCCTGCAACCACAGTTGCAGCGACAGCGCCAGCGTCAATCCCATGGTGATCAGCGCGATCCAGCGTGGCACCTTGACGCCAAAGCGTTCGGTCTGCCAGCACAGGAAGCCGCCAATAAAGGGAATTAATATTAGCCAGGGTAGTAACATGGCGATCTTTATTCCTTGTAAAAGTCCCGTCAGGACCGGATTTTCAACGAATTCTCACGACAGAAAATTCTCTTCGGACTGGGGGTAGTGTCGGATGCGCCGCGAAGGCAGCTTATCCGACCTACGTTCTTATATGCCCAGGGGCAATCCCACAATCCTTAACTCAACGCAGTACCATCAACAGTGCCAGCACCACGACCGCACCGATGCTCATGGATGCCACATACCAGCGCAGATAACCGTTCTCGCTTAACAGCAGACCTTTACCTGCAAAGCGGGAAAGAACCGCCGGGATGTTCATCATTGAGTTCAGCGGATCGCGTTTCAGCAACCAGGCAATACCCAGGAACGGCTTGACGAACACTTTGTCGTACAGCCAGTCAAAGCCCCAAGCGTTGTACCACCAGGTACTCAGCAGGCGGCCCGGCGCACTGTTGGCGATGGAGGTCACCAGAGAACGTTTACCCAGCCACAGCCAGGCTGCCAGCAGAATGCCGACCACCGCGACCACGCCAGAGGTAATTTCCAGGGTCAACATGCTGCCGTGCGCCAGTTCCGTCGTTTGCGGAAGCACGCCCTGCAGCGGCGGTACAATCAGTGCGCCAACGAAGGTGGAAAGGATCAGCAGCACAATCAGCGGCAGGCTGTGAGTTACCCCTTTCACGGCGTGAGCGTGAATTTGTTCTTTTCCGTGGAAGACGATGAAAATCATACGGAAGGTGTAGAGCGAGGTCATAAACGCACCGACCAGACCTGCCACCATCAGATTGATATGACCATTCGCCATCGCACCCGCGAGGATCTCATCCTTACTGAAGAAGCCCGCAGTGACCAGCGGCAGTGCCGACAGTGCTGCGCCGCCCACCAGGAAGCAGAGATAAACCAGCGGAATAGATTTACGCAGACCGCCCATCTTGAAGATGTTCTGTTCGTGATGGCAGGCCAGAATGACGGAACCGGATGCCAGGAACAGCAGCGCTTTAAAGAACGCGTGAGTCATCAAGTGGAAAATCGCCGCATCCCATGCCTGCACGCCAAGCGCGAGGAACATGTAGCCAATCTGGCTCATGGTAGAGTAAGCGAGAACACGTTTGATGTCGGTCTGTACCAGCGCGGCAAAACCGGCCAGCAGCAGCGTAACCGCCCCGACAATACCCACCAGATGCAGAACTTCCGGCGTCATCAGGAACAGGCCGTGGGTACGGGCGATCAGGTAGACACCCGCGGTTACCATCGTTGCGGCGTGGATCAGCGCGGAGACAGGCGTCGGGCCCGCCATCGCGTCAGCAAGCCATGTCTGCAACGGCAACTGCGCAGATTTACCGACCGCACCGCCCAGCAGCATCAGCGTCGCCCACATCAGCATGTTATTGCCGTCAGCAAAGTGCGCTGGTGCCAGTTCCACCATATCGCGGAAGTTCAGGGTGCCCAGTTCGTTGTAAAGAATGAACAGTGCGAAAGCGAGGAAAACGTCACCCACACGGGTCACGACGAACGCTTTCATTGCTGCTGCGCCATTCTTCGGATCGGTGTAATAGA
Source organism: Shigella sp. FJ200513 (assembly GCF_040495915.1). Lineage (NCBI taxonomy): Bacteria > Pseudomonadati > Pseudomonadota > Gammaproteobacteria > Enterobacterales > Enterobacteriaceae > Shigella > Shigella sp. FJ200513. Next base: position 6,368 of record NZ_JBDYCV010000007.1, read on the forward strand.
AACCGATCAGCAGATAGGAGCACAGGCCCACGCCTTCCCAGCCGAGGTACATCAGCAGCAGGTTATCGGCGAGAACCAGAACTACCATGCTGGCGATGAACAGGTTGGTGTAGGCGAAGAAGCGAGAGTAGCCCTCTTCACCGCGCATGTACCAGGAGGCGTACATGTGAATAAGGAAACCCACACCAGTGACCACCGAGAGCATGGTCAGCGACAGGCCGTCCAGCACCAGGTTAAAACCGATGTTAAAGTCGCCTACCGACATCCACGTCCACAGCGGCTGGCTGTATGCCTGCTCGCCGTTAGCGAAGAAATCAACGCCGATAAAGGCGGTTACCAGCGCCGCCAGGCCCACAGAGCCAACGCCGACGATCGCCGAAACGTTTTCAGACCAGCGCCCACGGGAGAACGCCAGCAGGACGAAGCCAATCAATGGCAAAATAATGGTTAAGGCAAGCATGTTCATCCGCGCATCTCACTTACTGAATCGATGTTCAGGTTCTGGCGACGACGGTGAAGTTGCAGCAGCAGCGCAAGGCCGATACTCGCTTCTGCCGCCGCGAGGCTGATGGCGAGAATGTACATCACCTGACCGTCGGTCTGACCCCAGTAGCTTCCGGCGACCACAAAGGCCAGCGCGGAGGCGTTAATCATGATTTCCAGACCAATCAGCATAAACAGCAGATTGCGACGGATAACCAGACCGGTTAAGCCAAGAACGAATAAGATTGCCGCGAGGATCAGTCCATGTTGTAAGGGGATCATGCGTGCTCCTCCGTTTTTCTTTTCGCGCTGTCGTCTTTACGATTGCTCAGCACTTCACCCGCACGCTCTTCACGACCGACGTGGAAGGCCACAACCAGACCCGCGAGCAGCAGCATAGAAGCCAGTTCCACCGCCAGTACGTAAGGCCCGAACAGCGTAATACCCACTGCTTTAGCACTGATTGGCGTACCGTCGATACCCTGATCGTTAACACCGAGGATGGCGTAAACAATCACCACCAGCATGATGGCCGACAAAATTGCCGGGCCAATCCACACCTGCGGTTTCAGCCACTGGCGTTCCTGTTCGATTTCTGAACCGCCCAGGTTGAGCATCATCACCACGAACACGAACAGCACCATAATGGCACCCGCGTAGACGATAATTTCCAGCGCACCGGCGAAGTAAGCGCCTAGTGAGAAGAACACCCCGGAAATCGCCAGCAGCGAAATAATCAGGTACAGCAGTGCGTGTACCGGATTGGTATGGGTGATCACTCGCAAGGTCGCAAGTATGGCTATCAGGCCACAGATATAAAAAGCGAACTCCATTGCCCCTCTCCTTACGGTAACAGGCTCTTGACGTCGATAGGCTTGGCTTCGTTCTCTGCTTCGCCCTTATCTTTGCCGTCGATTGCCATACCTGCCATCCGGTAGAAGTTATATTCCGGGTATTTGCCCGGACCGGAGATCAGCAGATCCTCTTTCTCGTAAACCAGATCCTGGCGCTTGTATTCCCCCATTTCGAAATCCGGGGTTAACTGAATCGCCGTGGTCGGACAGGCTTCTTCGCACAGACCACAGAAAATGCAGCGTGAGAAGTTAATGCGGAAAAATTCCGGATACCAGCGACCGTCTTTGGTTTCTGCTTTTTGCAGCGAGATACAGCCGACCGGGCAGGCTACCGCACAGAGGTTACAGGCTACGCAACGCTCTTCGCCGTCCGGGTCGCGGGTCAGAACGATACGACCACGATAACGGGGCGGCAGATAGACCGGCTCTTCCGGGTACATTCGCGTTTCGCGTTTGGCGAACGCGTGCAGGCCGATCATCCAGATACTACGAACCTGGGTGCCGAAACCTACTAACAATTCTTTTAAGGTCATGGTCTTATTGCCCCTTATTGCGCCTGCCAGAGAATGACAGCCGCCGTTACCAGCAAGTTGATCAGCGTCAGCGGCAGGCAGATTTTCCAGCCGAAGGACATTACCCGGTCATAACGCGGACGCGGTAACGACGCACGAATCAAAATGAACATCATCATAAAGAACGCGGTTTTCAGCGCGAACCAGATGAATGGCGGTAACAACGGGCCTTGCCAGCCACCGAAGAACAGCGTCACCATCAATGCAGAGATGGTCACAATCCCGATGTACTCACCCACGAAGAACAGACCGAACTTCATACCGGAATATTCAATGTGGTAACCATCCGCCAGTTCCTGCTCGGCTTCCGGCTGGTCAAACGGGTGACGGTGACACACCGCCACGCCCGCGATGGCAAAGGTAATAAAACCAAAGAATTGCGGGATGACGTTCCACACATGCGCCTGGCTGTTGACGATGTCGGTCATGTTGAATGAACCGGCCTGCGCCACCACGCCCATCAGGGAAAGCCCGAGGAACACTTCGTAGCTCAGGGTCTGCGCAGAAGCACGCATCGCACCCAGCAGCGAGTATTTGTTGTTACTTGACCAGCCCGCAAACAGCACCGCGTAAACCGCCAGACCTGCCATCATCAGGAAGAACAAAATCCCGATGTTCAGGTCGGCAACCACCCAACCCGGACTGACTGGCACAATTGCAAAGGCCAGCAGCAGCGAGGTAAAGGCAATCATCGGTGCCAGGGTAAAGATGACGCGATCCGAGAATTTCGGGATCCAGTCTTCTTTAAAGAACATTTTGATCATGTCCGCAACCAGCTGGAGCGAACCGCCCCAGCCAACACGGTTAGGTCCATAACGGTTCTGGAACAGACCCAGCAGGCGACGTTCGCCAAAGCTCATGAATGCCCCACAGGTGACAACCACCAGCAGGATCACCACCGCTTTGAGGATGGTCAGCAGGATCTCAATCAGTTCCGGTGATATCCAACTCATTGTTGTGCCTCCTTGAGATCCTCAAGATGCGCGCCAGCCAGCACCGGAGCAATGCCGGACATACCCATCGGCAAGCCCACCTGCCCTGCCGTCAGTCCTTCGGCGATTTCAACCGGCAGCGTGACCGTGTTGCCATCGTAACTAAAGGAGACGCGTGTACCTGCGTTCACACCCAACTTCGCGGCATCCGCTGGGTTGAGTTTGATGTACGGCTGCGGCATACGGCTCTGGAAGACCGGAGCACGCTGTGACAATTCATCGCTGCCAAACAGGTGGTAGTACGGCGCGATACGCCATTTCCCGTCCTGCGGCTGGAAGCGTGCCGGTACGCTGGTGAAGTAATCCAGACCGTTTTCGCTGGTTTCAAACAGACGCACGCCCGGATCGCCAAAGCGCAGTTTGCCGCCCACTTCGTCCTGGAATTTGTTCCACGCCTGCGGGGAGTTCCAGCCCGGCGCCCAGGCAAACGGCACTTGCGAACGGTGCGCGGTCGGCTGGTTGTTACCTTCCATCGAGAAGGTGAACATGGTGTCAATATCCTGCGGCTGACGCGGCTCATGAACGCTGATATTGGCGCGCATGGCGGTACGACCGCTGTAACGGTGCGGTTCACGGGCCAGTTTCTGCCCACGAATACGGAATGTCGCATCCGGCGCAGCATCTTTGATACCCGCCAGTTCTGGGATTTTCGCCACAACAGCGTCAATTACATGGTCGAGCTGCGTCCAGTCCACTTCACGGCTCAGCAAGGTGCTGTGCAGCGAGTGCAGCCAGCGCCAGCTTTCCAGCATGACAGTTTTGCTGTCGTAATAAGCCGGATCGTAAACCTGGAAGAAACGTTGGGCGCGACCTTCATTATTAATTACCGTACCGTCGCTTTCAGCAAAGCTGGCAGAGGAAAGCACCAGATGGGCGTTTTCCATGATCGCTGTGCGTTGATGATCAACCACCATCACCAGCGGCGCTTTAGCCAGCGCAGCATTCACGCGGGTAGCAGAAGCGTAACGATGCAGATCGTTTTCCAACACCACCACCGCGTCGGCGCGTCCGGTTTCCAGTTCGGTTAACGCTTCTTCAAGCGAACCGCCACCCATAATGCCCAGCCCCATGCTGTTGACGGAACGGGCAATCATGGTGATACCAACGTCAGCGCCGCGACCTTTCAGGGCTTTCGCGACGTTAGCCGCAGCCTGAATCACCTCTATGCTACCGGCGTTCGTCCCGGAGATAATCAACGGTTTCTTCGCACCTGCCAGTGCCTGCACGATGACGTCGATTTTGTTTTGCAGCTCAGGTTCGATACCGTCAACCGCTGGTGCGGAGTTATCCAGCGCATGGGCGATGGCAAAACCTAAACGCGCCTGATCTTCAACCGGTGCGCGGTAAGTCCACGCCGCGATATCATCCAGACGAGTGTCATCAACGTTGGTAACAAACAGCGGATGCTTCGCACGTTGACCGATGTTGAGGATTGCCGCAATCTGCCAGTCAGCCACTTTCTGTGCTGCAGCCATTTCGCGCGCTTTACCTTTCACCGCCTGACGCACTGCCAGTGCGACGCGCGCGCCGGTCTGGGTAACGTCTTCGCCCAGCACCAGTACCGCATCGTAAGATTCGATTTCGCGCAGAGCCGGAGTATAAATGCCGCCTTCACGCAGCACTTTCAGCGCCAGTTGCAGACGTTCCTGCTCACCGTGAGCGATACCGGTGTAGAAGTTTTCTTCGCCCACCAGTTCACGCAGCGCAAAGTTGCTTTCCACGCTGGCACGCGGAGAACCAATACCGATCACTTTCTTCGACTGACGCAGAATATCTGCCGCGCCCTGCATTGCCTGTTCGGCGTTGAGGGTAATGAAATCATCGCCACGACGCTGTACTGGCTGACGCGGACGATCCTTCAGGTTGACGTAACCGTAACCGAAACGACCACGGTCGCAGAGGAAGTAGTGGTTTACCGTACCGTTGTAACGGTTTTCGATACGACGCAGTTCGCCGTAACGTTCACCGGGGCTGATGTTACAGCCGATGGAACATTGCTGGCAGATGCTCGGCGCAAACTGCATATCCCATTTACGGTTGTAACGCTCGGAGTGCGTTTTGTCGGTAAATACGCCGGTCGGGCAAATTTCGACCAGGTTACCGGAAAATTCGCTTTCCAGCGTGCCGTCTTCCGGGCGACCGAAGTAGACGTTGTCGTGCGCGCCATAAACGCCCAGATCTGTACCGTCAGCGTAATCTTTGTAGTAACGCACACAGCGGTAGCAGGCGATGCAGCGGTTCATTTCGTGAGAGATGAATGGCCCCAAATCCTGATTACGGTGGGTACGTTTGGTGAAACGGTAGCGACGGAAGCTGTGTCCGGTCATCACGGTCATATCCTGAAGATGGCAGTTACCGCCTTCTTCACATACCGGACAGTCGTGCGGGTGGTTGGTCATTAACCACTCGACCACACTTTCACGGAACTGTTTCGCTTCTTCGTCGTCAATGGAAATAAAGGTGCCATCGGAAGCCGGTGTCATACAGGACATCACCAGGCGACCACGCGTGTCTTCCGCGTTTTGGTATTGCTTCACCGCACACTGGCGGCAAGCACCGACGCTTCCCAGCGCCGGATGCCAGCAAAAGTAAGGAATATCAAGGCCCAGAGACAGACAAGCTTCCAGCAGGTTGTCCGCTCCGTTGACCTCGTATTCTTTGCCGTCTACATGAATTGTAGCCATTAGCATGCTTCCAGTTTTCTCGGTCAGGGACCGAGCGTTAATCGAAATTCGGTTACCAGCGCTCTTTCAGCAGGTTCGGCTGAATCCCATTAATCAAATGGGTATTGCTGAACGGCTGTTTGATTCCCGCCTCAAATTCTTCGCGGAAATATTTGATGGCGCTCTGTAACGGCTCCACTGCACCAGGTGCGTGGGCACAGAAAGTTTTACCCGGGCCTAAGAATCGACACAGTTGCTCAAGTGTTTCGATATCGCCCGGCTGGCCTTCGCCACGCTCCAGCGCACGCAGAATTTTCACGCTCCACGGCAGACCGTCGCGGCACGGCGTACACCAGCCGCAGGACTCACGGGCGAAAAACTCTTCCAGGTTACGCACCAGCGACACCATGTTGATCTCATGGTCAACCGCCATCGCCAGCGCCGTACCCAGACGGCTGCCCGCTTTACCGATACTTTCGAATTCCATCGGCAGATCAAGGTGCGCTTCGGTCAGGAAGTCAGTCCCCGCGCCGCCTGGCTGCCAGGCTTTAAATTTCAGACCATCACGCATACCACCGGCGTAATCTTCGAGGATCTCGCGTGCGGTGGTGCCGAACGGCAGTTCCCACAGTCCCGGATTTTTCACCCGACCGGAGAAGCCCATCAGCTTGGTGCCAGCATCTTTACTTTTCGAGATGTTCTGATACCACTCCACGCCGTTAGCGAGGATCGCCGGAACGTTACACAGGGTTTCGACGTTGTTGACACAGGTCGGTTTGCCCCATACGCCGGAGGTTGCCGGGAAGGGGGGTTTCGAGCGTGGGTTAGCACGACGCCCTTCCAGGGAGTTGATTAACGCTGTTTCTTCCCCGCAGATGTAGCGCCCTGCCCCGGTATGGACGAACAGTTCGAAGTCGAAACCTGTTCCCATAATGTTTTTGCCAAGCAAGCCCGCTTCAGTGGCTTCGGCAATGGCGCGGCGCAGATTTACTGCCGCTTCGATATATTCGCCACGCAGGAAGATGTAGCCACGGTAAGCTTTCAGCGCAAACGCGGAGATGAGCATACCTTCCACCAGCAGGTGCGGCAGTTGCTCCATCAACAGGCGGTCTTTATAGGTGCCCGGCTCCATTTCATCGGCGTTACACAGCAGGTAACGGATGTTCATGGATTCGTCTTTCGGCATCAGGCTCCACTTCAGGCCAGTCGAAAAGCCCGCGCCGCCGCGCCCTTTCAGACCAGCGTCTTTTACCTGATTAACGATTTCGTCCGGAGACAGCCCGGTCAGCGCCTTACGCGCCCCTTCGTAACCGTTTTTGCTGCGGTATTCGTCCAGCCACACTGGCTGTTTGTCATCGCGCAGACGCCAGGTCAGCGGATGCGTTTCGGGAGTACGGATAATGTTTTTCATTTATACCGCTCCAGCAGTTCAGGGATCGCTTCCGGGGTCAGATGCGCGTGAGTGTCCTCATCGATCATCATGTTTGGCCCTTTATCACAGTTCCCCAGGCAGCAAGTTGGCAGCAGCGTAAAGCGGCCATCAAATGTCGTTTGCCCTGGTTTGATGTTCAGCTTTTTCTCGAGCGCCGCCTGAATACCCTGATACCCGTTGATATGACAGACCACGCTGTCGCAATAACGGATCACATGGCGACCAACCGGCTGGCGGAAGATCTGACTGTAGAACGTTGCCACACCTTCGACGTCGCTTGCCGGAATACCCAGCACATCGGCGATCGCGTGGATCGCACCATCCGGCACCCAGCCACGCTGCTTCTGAACGATTTTCAGCGCTTCAATGGACGCCGCACGCGGGTCTTCGTAGTGGTGCATCTCGTGCTCAATCGCTTCACGCTCTGCCGCACTCAGCTCAAAAGCCTCGGTTTGTGGTTGTTGATTCTCGTGCATAATTAGCGGTCCACATCTGACATAACAAAATCGATACTGCCCAGATAAACAATCAGGTCAGACACCAGGCTGCCGCGGATCGCCGCCGGAATTTGCTGCAAATGCGCATAACTCGGCGTGCGGATACGAGTGCGATAACTCATGGTGCTACCGTCGCTGGTCAGGTAGTAACTGTTGATCCCCTTGGTCGCCTCAATCATCTGGAAAGATTCATTGGCAGGCATCACCGGCCCCCACGACACTTGCAGGAAGTGGGTGATCAGGGTTTCGATATGTTGCAGCGTGCGCTCTTTCGGCGGCGGCGTGGTCAGCGGGTGATCCGCTTTGAACGGGCCTTCCGGCATGTTGTTGAGGCACTGCTCAAGAATGCGCAGACTCTGGCGCAGCTCTTCCACTTTCAGCATTACGCGGGTGTAGCAGTCAGAAACACCACCACCAACCGGGATTTCAAAGTCGAAGTTTTCATAGCCAGAATAAGGACGCGCCTTACGCACGTCGAAGTCGATCCCGGTAGCACGCAGGCCCGCGCCAGTGGTGCCCCACTCCAGCGCCTCTTTCGCGCCATAGGCGGCAACGCCCTGGGAACGACCTTTCAGAATGGTATTTTGCAGCGCCGCTTTCTCGTAAGACGCCAGACGTTTCGGCATCCAGTCGAGGAACTCACGCAGCAGACGATCCCAGCCGCGCGGCAGGTCGTGCGCTACGCCGCCAATACGGAACCACGCCGGGTGCATACGGAAACCCGTGATCGCTTCCACCAGATCGTAAATTTTCTGACGATCGGTAAAGGCGAAGAACACGGGCGTCATTGCGCCGACGTCCTGAATAAAGGTCGAGATGTACAGCAGGTGGCTGTTGATACGGAACAGTTCGGAGAGCATAACGCGAATGACGTTAACGCGATCCGGCACGGTGATCCCGGCCAGTTTCTCTACCGCCAGCACGTAAGGCATTTCGTTAACGCAGCCGCCGAGGTATTCAATACGGTCGGTATACGGAATGTAGCTGTGCCAGGACTGGCGCTCGCCCATTTTCTCCGCACCACGGTGGTGGTAGCCGATGTCTGGTACGCAGTCGACAATCTCTTCGCCGTCGAGTTGTAAAACGATACGGAAAGCCCCGTGCGCCGACGGGTGGTTCGGACCGAGGTTGAGGAACATGAAGTCCTCATTTTCGGTGCCGCGCTTCATCCCCCACTCTTCCGGTTTGAAGGTCAGGGCTTCCATCTCCAGATCCTGTTTGGCTTTGGTCAGCTCAAACGGCGAGAATTCGGTAGCGCGTGCCGGGTAATCTTTACGCAGCGGGTGACCTTTCCAGGTTTGCGGCATCATGATGCGGCGCAGGTTCGGGTGACCGTCGAAAGTAATGCCAAACAGATCCCAGGTTTCACGCTCATACCAGTTAGCGTTCGGGAACAGTTTGGTGAAGGTCGGTACGTGCAGGTCGTTTTCTGCCAGCGCCACCTTCAGCATGATGTCGCGGTTACGATCGATAGAAATCAGATGGTAGAAAACGGAAAAATCCGCGGCAGGTAACCCTTCGCGGTGTGTGCGCAGACGTTCGTCCATGCCGTGTAAGTCAAACAGCATGACGTAAGGTTTCGGCAGTTTCTTTAAGAAATCGCCAACTTCCAGTAATTGTTCACGCTTGATCCACACAACGGGAACCCCGGTGCGAGTCGCCTGAACAGTAAAGGCATCCGGCCCAAAACGGTTGCGCAGTTCGCCAATTACCGGATCATCAAGATGATCGCGGGTCTGCCAGGCGGGTTCTTGCGCGGTTAAGTCGGTCATATTGTTCACCATTGCAAATGGTCCGTGGTGACTGTCGGCGCAGTAAGCTTCGCGAAATAGATTTAGGAATAAGCGAAGAAAAATCCCTTTGCCGACAGGCGCAAATTAAATCTCGTCAGGTGTACGCAGGTTGGTTACGGCAATGCGTTCACCGCGCTTGCGTTCGCGCTCTGATTGCATATTGGCGCGATAAACGCCCTGATCGCCAACCACCCAGGAGAGCGGACGACGTTCTTTGCCGATAGATTCCTGCAACAGCATCAGTGCCTGCATGTACGCTTCAGGACGCGGCGGGCAGCCCGGGATATACACATCAACCGGGATGAATTTATCGACGCCCTGCACAACGGAATAAATATCGTACATACCACCAGAGTTGGCACAGGCACCCATTGAGATAACCCATTTTGGTTCCAGCATCTGGTCATACAGACGCTGAATAACCGGTGCCATTTTGGTAAAGCAGGTTCCTGCAACCACCATCAGGTCAGCCTGACGCGGCGAAGCACGCAATACTTCTGCGCCAAAACGCGCCACGTCATGCACCGCGGTAAACGAAGTCACCATCTCAACGTAACAGCAGGAAAGACCGAAGTTATACGGCCAAATTGAGTTTTTACGACCCCAGTTAACCATGTCATTGAGCTTGCCCATAAACACGTTTTTGTTAACTTCTTGCTCCAGAGGGTCGGTTACGATCTCCTGCTTTTGCAGGGGGTAACGGTCGTTCTCACCGTTGGGATCTATGCGGGTGAGCGTATAATCCATCTTAATGCCTCGCGGTTAGCGTTGACGATTAGCGATACTGTTCGTTTCCGGGTTCATACGCTCGCGGCGTGAACGCGCGGGCGTCCAGTCCAGCGCGCCAATACGCACCAGATAAACCAGACCTGCCAGTAACACAAAAATAAAAATTGCAGCTTCCACAAAGCCTACCCAGCCGCTTTCGCGGATAGAGGTTGACCATGCGAACAGATACAGCGCTTCAACGTCGAAGATAACGAAGAACATGGCCACCAGATAAAACTTGGCGGACAGGCGTAAGCGGGCGGAGCCGACCGAGTCGATACCGGATTCAAACGGCACGTTTTTCGACCTCGCGCGTGCGCGACCGCCTAAAAACCAACCGCCTACCAGCATCAGGCAACACAGGCCAATGGCAACGATAAGAAAGATAGCGAATGCCCAGTGATGAGCGATGACTTCAGTGGATGTTGACATACTCATTGCTTACTCATCAAAAGTAGCGCCAGATTCACTGCTCTTCACGGCAGATGGACGCCACATCGATTCATGGGGAGGAATAAAAAAAACCTTACAATAACTGTAGAAATTCTTTTATACAGCTAATTGATGTGGTCTTTTACTCCTTTCTATAACCTTTTGTCAACTTTAACAAAAGCTTCTTCACATTAGTTTACATAATATCAACACCATTAGCATTTAATGCCCTTTCACCCCAGATCCTTGACGACTCCAGGATAATTAGATGTTGTTGAATCGTGTCCGTTGTGAAGCAATGGAAAAAATACGGGTCTATTTTGACAGGAATTTGTGTCGATTCCTCCCCCCAAAAGAGAGTATTTTCTTGATCTGTGACACGCTTTTGTTATTCCATAACAAAAACGCAGCAACAAATTTACGTATTTTTTAACATCATTGTAGCAGGTGATTTTTTTCAGGCGATTATTTGTGCATTCGGGACGTGAATCTCTGGTGATTGAAAAATAAACAGTTTTGTACGTTCTGCACTATGCGAGGAAGGATTTTTACTAAAAAAAAGCCGCTGGGGTTTAAAACACCCCCAGCGGCTCGTTTTTTACACTATTGTCTCAGGAATTATCTATCGTCCGTCGATTACTCGATATCCCTTTCAATCAACAATGAATCATCCCCTTCCGGAGCAGACATTGGGCTGTATTGCCACGGATTATGGTAGCTCTCCATCGCCTGATAGATCACCTGGGCCAGCTCATTATTACTGGACGGGTCATAGCACAGCAAATATTCGGTATCAGGTAGCGGCGGTAAGCCATCTACTCCACTCAGCACACGCAGGTCCGGGCTCATCATCTCAACCGGCCTTGCCGTCACGCCAAGACCGGCTTTCACTGCCGCACGAACGGCCGGAAGCGTCGAGGCGACATAAGCCAGTCGCCATGGAATATCTACTTTATTAAGCGTCGCCAGCACCATATCGCGAAACGGACTTGGATCATCCAGCAATACAAGAGGGATCGGCTCGCCTTTTTGCAATACGTATTCCGCTGCGCAGTACCAGTGTGTTGGCGAGGTACGCAGGTTCAATGCCTTAAACGCTGAAGGACGATGGGTGGTTACCATCAAATCCACTTCCTGGGATTCCAGCATTTCTGCCATATAGGCATTACGTTTAACGCGGACATCCAGCGCTAATTTCGGATAAACCGAACTCACGCGATTTAACAGGAAAGGTAAGATCGTATCGGCAGATTCATCTGAAGCACCGATAGTTAACACGCCCTGAAGATTACTGAACATTAATGATGAGCAGGCCTCATCATTAAAACGCAGGATTTTCCTGGCGTAACCAAGAAGTTGAATGCCATGTTCAGTTAACAGTTTGTTGCGACCGTGACGAGCGAACAGTTCTTTCCCAACGAGTTGTTCCAGACGCTGCATTTGCTGACTTACGGCGGACTGAGTACGACACACAGCGGCAGCTGCGGCAGCAAAAGTGTTCAGATCGGCAACAGCAACAAATGTTCTCAGCAGATCGAGGTCGAGGTTAATTATCGGACGATTTGCACTTATCATATATTATCACTTACTGGCGGCTCATACTGAGCTGGTTAATGCTGTGCACACACAAACAAGCAATTCCATTTGTAATGTGCCTCCCTGGCAGTTTCATCCGGAACCCGGACGAAAGTAAAAATGCATATGAGTTGCACTAAAAAAGCGACTCACATTGTTCCGTTATAATGCCTGAAGTAGATCACAGAATATATCTTCAGGGATCGCATATCTATTAAGTTACTCACTCTTTTCTATTTATGACATGCGCGTGTTTGTATAAATGTAAATGTGAGTCCTTGTTCCACTCTCGTGCAGCATCGCTGGTCATACGCGAACACGTACAAACAGCAATGGTGAAGCGGCATCAAGAGCAGGGATCCGTCATTTATGCGAGCATTTTACCCCAAAAACCTTTTATTTATAAGGGTCATTGCGAATTATCTGATGCAAAGTTATGTTATGTTAGGCAAAGTAATCTTCTATTATTAATAAGCACATCAAAACCTTTTTGAATATTAAATAATAATTAATTAGCATCATCCTCATTCATTAATTCCGCTTAACAATAGTTTCACACCTTACCCCCATTGCGACACCTCGGAAATCATCACGCTGTTAAACTCTCCGTAATGCGGAAATATCATCATCGCGTTTCATTAGTGAATTCTTAAATGAGGCATTTTCACACAATTATCTTACAGATAAAAAAACCAGACTTGCAATTAAGAATTAGAACAATTCACTATATAACATTGCATGTAAAGCATATAAGCCTCATTATTTGTCATTATTAAGTTATTAGCAGCACAATCGAGCCTTCCCCTCTGGCAAAATCTTATTCTGCAGACCTTCAAAACACCGTCCTGGGGGAGTACATTGTTCTAAGCTGACTTCCACGGCAGGGAGTGGCGATAACAGCAAAAAAGGTCAAGATTCATGTCCCCCATTGAAAAATCCAGCAAATTAGAGAATGTCTGTTATGACATCCGTGGTCCGGTGCTGAAAGAAGCAAAACGCCTGGAAGAAGAAGGTAACAAGGTACTGAAACTGAACATCGGCAACCCAGCCCCATTCGGTTTTGACGCGCCAGATGAAATCCTCGTTGACGTGATACGCAACCTGCCTACCGCTCAAGGGTATTGCGATTCCAAAGGGCTTTACTCCGCGCGTAAAGCCATCATGCAGCACTACCAGGCTCGTGGCATGCGTGATGTTACCGTGGAAGATATTTACATCGGCAATGGTGTATCGGAGCTTATCGTTCAGGCAATGCAGGCATTGCTGAACAGCGGGGACGAAATGTTGGTTCCTGCACCAGATTACCCACTCTGGACCGCGGCGGTTTCGCTTTCCAGCGGTAAAGCGGTGCATTATCTTTGCGATGAATCCTCTGACTGGTTCCCGGACCTCGATGATATTCGCGCTAAAATTACGCCTCGTACGCGTGGGATTGTTATTATCAACCCAAATAACCCAACCGGCGCGGTATATTCCAAAGAGCTTTTAATGGAGATTGTGGAGATTGCACGTCAGCATAATCTCATTATCTTCGCCGATGAAATTTATGACAAAATTCTCTACGACGATGCTGAGCATCACTCAATTGCGCCGCTGGCACCTGACCTGCTGACCATTACCTTTAACGGACTGTCGAAAACGTACCGCGTTGCAGGCTTCCGTCAGGGGTGGATGGTGTTGAACGGGCCGAAAAAACACGCCAAAGGCTACATCGAAGGTCTGGAAATGCTGGCTTCAATGCGCCTGTGTGCTAACGTTCCTGCGCAACACGCCATTCAGACCGCGCTGGGTGGTTATCAGAGCATCAGTGAATTTATTACCCCTGGCGGTCGTCTTTATGAGCAGCGTAACCGCGCGTGGGAACTGATCAACGATATTCCGGGCGTTTCCTGCGTGAAACCTCGTGGTGCGCTGTATATGTTCCCGAAAATCGACGCCAAACGCTTTAACATTCATGACGATCAGAAAATGGTGCTGGATTTCCTGTTGCAGGAAAAAGTTCTGTTGGTGCAAGGGACGGCATTCAACTGGCCGTGGCCGGATCACTTCCGCATTGTCACGCTACCGCGTGTCGATGATATCGAGCTGTCTTTGAGCAAGTTCGCGCGTTTCCTTTCTGGTTATCATCAGCTGTAATCTTAATTTCACTGCCGGAGATTGCATCCGGCAGTGTTATCCCGCCACAATGACCTGATGATGTCATCATACGTAAGGTCACTATGAAACAGAGCCATTTTTTTGCCCATCTCTCCCGCCTGAAACTCATTAACCGCTGGCCGCTAATGCGCAACGTGCGGACGGAAAATGTGTCCGAACACAGTTTGCAGGTAGCGATGGTCGCCCATGCGCTGGCAGCTATCAAAAATCGGAAATTTGGCGGTAATGTCAACGCCGAACGTATCGCTTTACTGGCGATGTACCACGATGCCTCAGAAGTGCTCACCGGCGATCTCCCTACTCCGGTGAAATACTTCAATGCGCAAATCGCTCAGGAGTACAAGGCTATTGAAAAAATCGCTCAGCAGAAACTGGTCGATATGGTTCCGGAAGAACTGCGGGATATCTTTGCGCCGTTAATTGACGAGCATGCATATAGCGATGAAGAAAAATCGCTGGTGAAACAGGCAGATGCACTGTGTGCATATCTGAAATGTCTGGAAGAACTCGCGGCCGGAAATAATGAATTCTTGCTGGCAAAAACGCGACTGGAAGCGACGCTTGAAGCGCGTCGCAGCCAGGAGATGGACTACTTCATGGAAGTATTTGTTCCCAGCTTCCATCTTTCGCTCGATGAGATTAGCCAGGATTCACCGCTGTAAGCAGCCGGAGTCTGCGTCGCATCAGTCAATAAGCGCCGGATGCGACATCAGGCTCTTGTCAAAACGGAAACAGCATCGGGATCATCACCACACAAACCGCCATCACGATAATGGTGAACGGTACCCCCAACTTCACAAAGTCACTGAAGCTGTAATTTCCCGGACCTAAAACCAGGGTGTTAACAGGTGAAGACACCGGTGTCATAAAGGCGGCGGATGCTGCCATCGCCACGACCATCGCAAATGGATAAGGCGACACTCCCATCGTTTTGGCAGCAGCCAGCGCAATCGGAGCCATCAACACCGCCGTCGCGGTATTAGAGATAAACAGCCCAATAACCGCCGACAAGACAAACAAACACCCCAGCATCATATGTGGCCCATAACCGCCGCCAATATCCATCAGCCCTTTCACCGCCAGCGCGACACCTCCCGTTTTCTGTAATGCCACAGCAAACGGCATCATCCCAACGATCAAAATAATGCTCGGCCAGTGAATGGATTTATAGGCGCTTTCAGCATCTATACAGCGGAATTTCCCCATCAGCAGGCAGGCGATGATAGCGGCAACAGGATTAGGAATTTCATTTGTCAGCATTAACGCCACCATTAGCACCAGACAGAAAATGGCATGGGGTGCCTGGCTGTGCGCGGGCGATGCTTCACTCACCTCTTCCGGTAAGTTCAGCGCTACGAAGTCGCGGCCCTGTTTGGCCAGCATACCGATCAGTTTCCAGTTACCCACAACCAGGATGATATCGCCCAGCAGCAGAGGCTCATCCGCCAGCGAACCTTCCAGCGCCACGCCATTGCGCTTGAGCCCCACCACATTCAGTCCGTAGCGGGTACGAAAACCAATTTCGCGCACCGATTTACCAATCAGTTCTGACTCAGGAATTAATGAAATCTCTGCCATGCCCACATCAAGGGCCTGGTCAGAAAAATACTCGCCGCGCAGTACCATCGGCTCCAGCAATTGCTCACTACAAAATTGCCGGAGATCGACATCAGCCGCAGACATATCAATAAGCAAAACGTCACGCGCGCGAAATTCAGAAACCCCATTAACGTTCACGATAACGCGACGAAAACGCCGCCAGCGTTCAACACCGATGACGTTAGCGCCATAACGCTCACGTAATTTGAGATCATCCAGCCGTTGACCTATCATTGGCGATCCGGGGCGAATAGCCAGACGTCGCGCACGCCCGGTCAGTCGATATTCACGGATAAGATCGCGAAAGGTTCGACGCGTCCAGCCTTCGCGCTGCGGGGTCTGGGTATCCCCTTTCAGCATGAAACGCATCACTAACATATACAAAATACCCAGCACCAGCACGACCAGGCCAATAGGTGTTACGCTAAAGAAACTGAAGCCGTGATAGCCTTCACGCAGCAATTCACTGTTGACTACCAGGTTCGGCGGCGTCGCCACCAGCGTCATCATGCCGCTAATCAGCCCGGCAAAACTTAACGGCATCATCAGACGTGACGGCGAAGTTTGCATACGCATGGCAACGCTTAACACCACGGGAATAAAGATAGCGACAACGCTGGTTGAACTCATAAACGCGCCAAGCCCCGCGACGGTCAGCATCAACAAAACCAACATTTTGATTTCACTGTTGCCCGCCACTTTGACCAGCCATGTTCCCATTACGGTGGCAACACCGGTACGGACCAAACCATCGCCAATAATAAACAAGGCGGCAATCAGGACAACGTTAGGATCAGAAAAGCCGGAAAATACTTCGGGGACCGTCAGCGTTCCGCTTAATGCAAACGCGACAATAACAAACAAAGCGACCGCATCCATACGCACTCTGCCCGTCGCAAACAAGACGATGGCAACGGCCAGTAATGAAAGAACCCAAATCAATTCACCGTTCACAACTTATCCTTGTTAATTGAGGGGGATGACTTGATTCTGCCATAAAAAAGCCCCGACGAGACGGGGCTAAATCATGATCAGGTGTTTCACTGAATAATAACATCGCCATTTGGCTGTTTGGTCACAGTAATTTGCTCCAGACTGTGGAGGACCAAATCGACCTCATTCAGGCGCGGGGTATCTGCCGGAGCGTTAACCGCAATGACATGGCAACCCGCCGCCAGGCCAGAAAGCACGCCAGCGGGAGCATCTTCCACCACCACACACTCCTGCGGCGCAAGCCCCAGCAGCTGCGCACCTAACAGATACGCATCAGGTTCTGGTTTTCCGCGCTTCACTCGCTCAGCGGTTACAAACACCTCTGGTGCGGGAAGCCCCGCTATTTTATGGCGCGCTCGCGCTACCGGCATGGAGCCAGAAGTCACAATGGCCCACGGAATACCTGCTTTATTCAAATGATTGAGTAAGGCGATTGCCCCAGGAAGCGCGGTAATACCTTCGGTTTCCGTGGCCTCGATTTGCTCCAGACGCGTAAACTCGGCGGCAATATCAGCCTCGGATTTGCCCGCCATAAAATGGCGCAAAGAGGTGATCGCCTGTTTACCGTGAATGAAAGCCAGCACCTCTTCCGGCGCTAACCCATGACGTCTGGCCCAGTTGCTCCACGCCCGTTCTACCGCAGGCAGGGAATCCACCAGCGTTCCATCAAGATCAAACAGAAAACCTTTGCACCGCACGCGGGCCTCCTCAGGCGTTGATAATTTGATTAATTTCGTTGGCGCTCAAATGGTACTGACGCGGGCAGGCATGCCACACATTAAGCATGCGCTGATATTTTTCCCACATTGGCGTCTGGGCGTTAAAACCATGAGTCCCAGCGTCAAAATGGGTATAGCGCCCTTCCACATTAACCATAAAGCGGACATAACCGAGGTAACGTGCTTCAGTGGCGGCGTCAAAGCCGAGGAAGGTGACACGACGTTCATCGATGGATTGCTGGTCCTGCAAATTAGACCAAGAAACATACAACGCATGATACATATCCATAATGTCGATGATAGTGCGGCAGGTTTCTTCTTTCAGCTCGCCAAACTCGCGATCCAATTCACGCATCTGTAATCCGTAACCACGCTCAATAATTGTTTGCAGGCGACGGTAACGTTCAGCATTTGCCGGATCGAGCATAGTCATCATCTTGTACTGATTAGACAAAATAAGACGTTGCGCGTTGGTCATTTCCATTGTTGACTCCTGTATCACTCTACTACGGTGAAAAAAAAGAAGGCTGAGTATGCCTTCTTTTATATGCGTAATCAGGGGTCAATTACAAATCATCAAGGAAAGTTTTATCCAGTTGTTTGAAGGCGCGCTTAAGCGTGTCAGCTAATGCCTGGTAATCAGGCTTGCCTTCAACGGGTGCCAACACCTGTCCAGACTCCTGCAATTTACCGCGAACTTCATAAAACCAGTTAAGGATTGCAGGGGGTAATGGCGTTACAGAACGCTTGCCCAGCCACCACAATCCCTGCATGGGTAAACTTAAGGCGAACAGTGCAGTGGCAACTGCCGGCCCAAGCAGACCGCCCAGGGCAATCTGCCAGCAGAGAGTAAATACGGCGATCGGCGGCATAAAACGGATCGCATAACGCGTCATCTTGATAACGCGATTTTCGACAAAGACCGGAGCAAGGCGTTTTTCCAGTGGCCACGTCTTTGAGTAATGCTGTCCGCGGCGAAACAAGCTAAAAAAATTAACAGAACGATTATCCGGCGTTGACATGCTTCACCTCAACTTCACATATAAAGATTCAAAAATTTGTGCAAATTCACAACTCAGCGGGACAACGTTCAAAACATTTTGTCTTCCATACCCACTATCAGGTATCCTTTAGCAGCCTGAAGGCCTAAGTAGTACATATTCATTGAGTCGTCAAATTCATATACATTATGCCATTGGCTGAAAATTACGCAAAATGGCATAGACTCAAGATATTTCTTCCATCATGCAAAAAAAATTTGCAGTGCATGATGTTAATCATAAATGTCGGTGTCATCATGCGCTACGCTCTATGGCTCCCTGACGTTTTTTTAGCCACGTATCAATTATAGGTACTTCCATGTCGAGTAAGTTAGTACTGGTTCTGAACTGCGGTAGTTCTTCACTGAAATTTGCCATCATCGATGCAGTAAATGGTGAAGAGTACCTTTCTGGTTTAGCCGAATGTTTCCACCTGCCCGAAGCACGTATCAAATGGAAAATGGACGGCAATAAACAGGAAGCGGCTTTAGGTGCAGGCGCCGCTCACAGCGAAGCGCTCAACTTTATCGTTAATACTATTCTGGCACAAAAACCAGAACTGTCTGCGCAGCTGACTGCTATCGGTCACCGTATCGTACACGGCGGCGAAAAGTATACCAGCTCCGTAGTGATCGATGAGTCTGTTATTCAGGGTATCAAAGATGCAGCTTCTTTTGCACCGCTGCACAACCCGGCTCACCTGATCGGTATCGAAGAAGCTCTGAAATCTTTCCCACAGCTGAAAGACAAAAACGTTGCTGTATTTGACACCGCGTTCCACCAGACTATGCCGGAAGAGTCTTACCTCTACGCCCTGCCGTACAACCTGTACAAAGAGCACGGCATCCGTCGTTACGGCGCGCACGGCACCAGCCACTTCTATGTAACCCAGGAAGCGGCAAAAATGCTGAACAAACCGGTAGAAGAACTGAACATCATCACCTGCCACCTGGGCAACGGTGGTTCCGTTTCTGCTATCCGCAACGGTAAATGCGTTGACACCTCTATGGGTCTGACCCCGCTGGAAGGTCTGGTCATGGGTACCCGTTCTGGTGATATCGATCCGGCGATCATCTTCCACCTGCACGACACCCTGGGCATGAGCGTTGACGCAATCAACAAACTGCTGACCAAAGAGTCTGGCCTGCTGGGTCTGACCGAAGTGACCAGCGACTGCCGCTATGTTGAAGACAACTACGCGACGAAAGAAGACGCGAAGCGCGCAATGGACGTTTACTGCCACCGCCTGGCGAAATACATCGGTGCCTACACTGCGCTGATGGATGGTCGTCTGGACGCTGTTGCATTCACTGGTGGTATCGGTGAAAATGCCGCGATGGTTCGTGAACTGTCTCTGGGCAAACTGGGCGTGCTGGGCTTTGAAGTTGATCATGAACGCAACCTGGCTGCACGTTTCGGCAAATCTGGTTTCATCAACAAAGAAGGTACCCGTCCTGCGGTGGTTATCCCAACCAACGAAGAACTGGTTATCGCGCAAGACGCGAGCCGCCTGACTGCCTGATTTCACACCGCCAGCTCAGCTGGCGGTGCTGTTTTGTAACCCGCCAAATCGGCGGTAACGAAAGAGGATAAACCGTGTCCCGTATTATTATGCTGATCCCTACCGGAACCAGCGTCGGTCTGACCAGCGTCAGCCTTGGCGTGATCCGTGCAATGGAACGCAAAGGCGTTCGTCTGAGCGTTTTCAAACCTATCGCTCAGCCGCGTACCGGTGGCGATGCGCCCGATCAGACTACGACTATCGTGCGTGCGAACTCTTCCACCACGACGGCCGCTGAACCGCTGAAAATGAGCTACGTTGAAGGTCTGCTTTCCAGCAATCAGAAAGATGTGCTGATGGAAGAGATCGTCGCAAACTACCACGCTAACACCAAAGACGCTGAAGTCGTTCTGGTTGAAGGTCTGGTCCCGACACGTAAGCACCAGTTTGCCCAGTCTCTGAACTACGAAATCGCTAAAACGCTGAATGCGGAAATCGTCTTCGTTATGTCTCAGGGCACTGACACCCCGGAACAGCTGAAAGAGCGTATCGAACTGACCCGCAACAGCTTCGGTGGTGCCAAAAACACCAACATCACCGGCGTTATCGTTAACAAACTGAACGCACCGGTTGATGAACAGGGTCGTACTCGCCCGGATCTGTCCGAGATTTTCGACGACTCTTCCAAAGCTAAAGTAAACAATGTTGATCCGGCGAAGCTGCAAGAATCTAGCCCGCTGCCGGTTCTCGGCGCTGTGCCGTGGAGCTTTGACCTGATCGCGACTCGTGCGATCGATATGGCTCGCCACCTGAATGCGACCATCATCAACGAAGGCGACATCAATACTCGCCGCGTTAAATCCGTCACTTTCTGCGCACGCAGCATTCCGCACATGCTGGAGCACTTCCGTGCCGGTTCTCTGCTGGTGACTTCCGCAGACCGTCCTGACGTGCTGGTGGCCGCTTGCCTGGCAGCCATGAACGGCGTAGAAATCGGTGCCCTGCTGCTGACTGGCGGCTACGAAATGGACGCGCGCATTTCTAAACTGTGCGAACGTGCTTTCGCTACCGGCCTGCCGGTATTTATGGTGAACACCAACACCTGGCAGACCTCTCTGAGCCTGCAGAGCTTCAACCTGGAAGTTCCGGTTGACGATCACGAACGTATCGAGAAAGTTCAGGAATACGTTGCTAACTACATCAACGCTGACTGGATCGAATCTCTGACTGCCACTTCTGAGCGCAGCCGTCGTCTGTCTCCGCCAGCGTTCCGTTATCAGCTGACTGAACTGGCGCGCAAAGCGGGCAAACGTATCGTTCTGCCGGAAGGTGACGAACCGCGTACCGTTAAAGCAGCCGCTATCTGTGCTGAACGTGGTATCGCAACTTGCGTACTGCTGGGTAATCCGGCAGAGATCAACCGTGTTGCAGCGTCTCAGGGTGTAGAACTAGGTGCAGGCATTGAAATCGTTGATCCAGAAGTGGTTCGCGAAAGCTATGTTGGTCGTCTGGTCGAGCTGCGTAAGAACAAAGGCATGACCGAAACCGTTGCCCGCGAACAGCTGGAAGACAACGTGGTGCTCGGTACGCTGATGCTGGAACAGGATGAAGTTGATGGTCTGGTTTCCGGTGCTGTTCACACTACCGCAAACACCATCCGTCCGCCGCTGCAGCTGATCAAAACTGCACCGGGCAGCTCCCTGGTATCTTCCGTGTTCTTCATGCTGCTGCCGGAACAGGTTTACGTTTACGGTGACTGTGCGATCAACCCGGATCCGACCGCTGAACAGCTGGCAGAAATCGCGATTCAGTCCGCTGATTCCGCTGCGGCCTTCGGTATCGAACCGCGCGTTGCTATGCTCTCCTACTCCACCGGTACTTCTGGTGCAGGTAGCGACGTAGAAAAAGTTCGCGAAGCAACTCGTCTGGCGCAGGAAAAACGTCCTGACCTGATGATCGACGGTCCGCTGCAGTACGACGCTGCGGTAATGGCTGACGTTGCGAAATCCAAAGCGCCGAACTCTCCGGTTGCAGGTCGCGCTACCGTGTTCATCTTCCCGGATCTGAACACCGGTAACACCACCTACAAAGCGGTACAGCGTTCTGCCGACCTGATCTCCATCGGGCCGATGCTGCAGGGTATGCGCAAACCGGTTAACGACCTGTCCCGTGGCGCACTGGTTGACGATATCGTCTACACCATCGCGCTGACTGCGATTCAGTCTGCACAGCAGCAGTAATCTCGTCATCATCCACAGCTTTGCGCTGCGGATATCTGAACCGGAAATAATCACTATTTCCGGTTTTTTATTCTCTTAATTTGCATTAATCCTTTCTGATTATCTTGCTTAACTGCGCTGCATCAATGAATTGCGCCATCTCACTTTGCATACTTACCACTTTGTTTTGTGCAAGGGAATATTTGCGCTATGTCCGCAATCACTGAATCCAAACCAACAAGAAGATGGGCAATGCCCGATACGTTGGTGATTATCTTTTTTGTTGCTATTTTAACCAGTCTTGCCACCTGGGTAGTTCCGGTGGGGATGTTTGACAGTCAGGAAGTGCAGTATCAGGTTGATGGTCAAACAAAAACACGCAAAGTCGTAGATCCACACTCATTTCGCATTCTGACTAACGAAGCAGGCGAACCTGAGTATCACCGCGTACAGCTGTTCACGACGGGCGATGAACGCCCGGGCCTGATGAACTTCCCGTTTGAAGGGTTAACCTCAGGATCGAAATACGGGACAGCCGTTGGCATCATCATGTTTATGCTGGTGATTGGCGGCGCGTTTGGCATTGTGATGCGTACAGGAACCATTGATAACGGTATCCTGGCGCTTATTCGCCATACCCGCGGGAATGAAATTCTCTTTATTCCTGCGCTGTTTATTCTGTTTTCACTTGGCGGCGCGGTATTTGGTATGGGAGAAGAGGCCGTCGCCTTTGCCATTATCATCGCACCGCTAATGGTCCGGCTGGGCTATGACAGTATTACCACCGTCCTGGTGACTTATATTGCCACGCAAATCGGTTTTGCCAGTTCGTGGATGAACCCGTTTTGTGTGGTTGTTGCTCAGGGGATTGCCGGCGTTCCGGTGCTTTCTGGCTCCGGGTTGCGCATCGTGGTGTGGGTTATCGCCACTCTGATTGGCCTGATCTTTACCATGGTGTACGCCTCACGAGTGAAAAAGAATCCTCTTCTGTCACGCGTGCATGAGTCCGACCGCTTCTTTCGTGAAAAGCAGGCGGATGTTGAACAACGTCCGTTTACCTTTGGTGACTGGCTGGTATTGATTGTCCTGACAGCCGTAATGGTCTGGGTGATTTGGGGCGTGATCGTTAATGCCTGGTTTATTCCAGAAATTGCCAGCCAGTTCTTCACCATGGGTCTGGTGATTGGCATCATCGGCGTTGTTTTCCGCCTTAACGGCATGACGGTTAATACCATGGCTTCATCCTTTACCGAAGGGGCGCGAATGATGATCGCCCCTGCCCTGCTGGTGGGTTTCGCCAAAGGGATTTTGCTGCTGGTTGGTAATGGTGAAGCAGGTAATGCCAGCGTGTTAAATACTATCCTCAACAGCATTGCCAATGCCATTAGCGGTCTGGACAACGCGGTCGCGGCCTGGTTTATGTTGCTCTTCCAGGCTGTATTTAATTTCTTCGTGACGTCCGGTTCTGGTCAGGCGGCATTAACTATGCCGTTACTGGCACCGCTTGGCGATCTGGTCGGTGTTAACCGTCAGGTTACCGTGCTGGCGTTCCAGTTTGGTGATGGCTTCAGCCACATCATTTACCCAACCTCAGCTTCGTTAATGGCAACGCTCGGTGTGTGCCGGGTGGACTTCCGTAACTGGCTGAAGGTGGGCGCGACCCTGCTTGGACTGCTGTTTATTATGTCCAGCGTCGTAGTGATCGGCGCTCAGTTGATGGGCTACCACTAAAAATGTTAAGAGCCGCAATTGCGGCTCTTTTTTCATTCTGCCGTTTCAGTCTCTACGGCTTCATTTTTGGCATTGCGCTTCATCCACAACGCCAGCGCTTTCAGCGAGTCTGGAGTGAACTCATCGCAGCGTGCGGTGATTTCTTCCGGCGTCAGCCAGCAAACTCCACTGACTTCATCTTCCTGTAGGGCGAAGGGACCGTGAGAGACGCAACTGAACAACGCGCCCCAGACACGGCAATTTTTATCTTCGAAATAGAACTGCCCGTGCTCGGCAAAGGGGACACCGGCAATGCCCAACTCTTCTTCCGCTTCGCGACGCGCGGATTCCAGCAGTTGCTCATCGGCCTGAACTACACCGCCTGCGGTCGCATCTAACATGCCGGGTAAAAAGTCTTTTGTCTCGGTACGACGCTGGACCAGAATTTTGCCCATGCCATCATGCACGACGATGTAAGTTGCACGATGACGCAGACACTGTGCCCGCATTTGTTCCCGGCTGGCTTGTGCAATGACTTCGTTCTCTTCATTGACAATATCCACCCATTCAGTACTTGCCAAACGACGCTGTTCCATTATCAGGAAACCTTCTTTTTCTGGCGCTCTTACGGCGCATTTTGAGTTGTGGGTAAATTACGGATTAATCGCGACCTGCGCAATGATACTTTGATCATTGAGTGCGATTACACTAAGTACGTCATTATCCAGCATGCCATAACCCGCCGGATTACCGCCTTTCGGAATACTCACCGAGCCGGGGTTGAAGTGGAAAATCTCCCCCCGCTGTTCTGCCACTGGCAGATGGGTATGACCGTACACCAGCACATCGTTCTGGTTTAAAGCAGGTAGATTTTCCGGGCCAAAAAGATGACCATGCGTCAAAAACAGACGTTGTTTTTCCAGTAATACCTGTTGCCACGGCGCGGTTATCGGGAAATGCAGCATCATTTGATCCACTTCGCTGTCGCAGTTGCCACGCACAGCGATAACCTTATGTGCCACTTCATTAAGCCGTTCAGCGACTTTGGCTGGCGCGTAACCCTCCGGTAAAGCATTACGCGGGCCGTGATTCAACACGTCGCCAAGGATCACCAGCCACTGGGCACCGCTTTGGACAAACAACTCCACAACACGTTCCGTCGCCGGTAACGACCCATGAATGTCCGATGCAAACATCAGTTTCATCACTCACTCCTCGTCGAAAAAACGTAAGCTATGATACTGGATTCTGTCGTTGCTATCAGCCAGATTGCTTCGCCGAAAGTGCAATAAAACGCTGGACAGACGCTCGCTGCCACTGGAATGTCGCATAATCCACCAGGCGTTCTGGCACCTCATCGCCATGTAGTACCAGGCGGTTAATCATTAGCGCCAGATCAGTATCAGCAATGCACCATTCACCAAATAAATTCGGCTGACCCAGTGCTAACAAATGTTCTGCCATCGCGAACAGTTTCTCTGCACTGGCTTTTCCCTCGGCCGTTAGTGGCGCTTTTTTCGCCCCCGCAAAGACAACATCCGTCGGACGCTCTTCGCGGATGGGCATCAGATCGCTGCGCAGCCAGGCCTGAATCTGTCGTGCACGCGCACGATTTTCTAAATCAAGCGGATAAATACGTTCCCAGGTCGGTGGCGCAAATCGATCTTCCAGATACTCCGCAATGGCAGAAGATTCACTCAACTCAAAATCATCGATTTGTAATAACGGCACACGGCGTGTCTGACCGTAACCTTGCCACGTCGGCTGCAAATGTTCACCGCTGTCGAGGTCGATGGTCTTGATATGAAACGACAGGCCTTTTTCCTGCAACGCCACCCAGGCGGATAACACATAAGGGGAGAAAAAGTGGGCATCTGACCAAAGCGTGATAGCGGGTTTACTCATTATGTCCTCGGCAATAAAGGGGGCTGGCTATCAAACTATAGAGCCTTTTTGTCACTGTCACGTGACGAATACTCACGTAAGTCGCCGCGCTTTCTATACTTGTGGTGTTCAGATGATTAAACAACCGGAGCTGCAATGATCGATCTCTATTTCGCCCCGACACCCAATGGTCACAAAATTACGCTGTTTCTCGAAGAAGCAGAGCTTGATTATCGCTTGATTAAGGTAGACTTGGGGAAAGGCGGTCAGTTTCGTCCGGAATTTTTGCGCATTTCGCCCAACAACAAAATTCCGGCAATTGTTGATCATTCTCCTGCCGATGGCGGCGAACCGTTAAGCCTCTTTGAGGCTGCTGCCATTTTGTTGTATCTGGCTGAGAAAACAGGACTCTTTTTGAGTCATGAAACGCGTGAGCGCGCCGCCACATTACAGTGGTTATTCTGGCAGGTAGGCGGACTGGGGCCGATGCTTGGGCAAAATCATCATTTTAATCACGCAGCCCCCCAAACCATTCCTTACGCTATTGAACGTTATCAGGTTGAAACTCAGCGTCTTTACCATGTACTAAACAAGCGGCTGGAAAACTCGCCCTGGCTGGGAGGCGAGAACTACAGCATTGCGGATATTGCCTGCTGGCCGTGGGTTAATGCCTGGACTCGCCTGCGAATTGACCTCGCAATGTATCCGGCAGTCAAGAACTGGCATGAGCGGATCCGTTCGCGCCCTGCCACCGGGCAGGCACTGCTAAAAGCACAACTCGGTGATGAGCGTTCGGATAGTTAACAGAAACAGGTTCTCGTGTATTATTTCATCCTAAGTAAAACAACGGAGAACCTGCAATGGCACAACCTGCCGCTATTATTCGTATAAAGAACCTTCGTTTGCGTACGTTTATCGGAATTAAGGAAGAAGAAATTAACAACCGTCAGGATATTGTTATCAATGTGACGATCCACTACCCCGCCGATAAAGCGCGCACTAGCGAAGATATCAACGATGCGCTGAATTATCGCACCGTAACGAAAAACATTATTCAGCATGTAGAGAATAACCGTTTCTCTTTGCTGGAAAAATTAACTCAGGATGTGCTCGATATCGCACGTGAACATCACTGGGTGACGTATGCTGAAGTGGAGATCGATAAACTGCACGCGCTGCGCTACGCCGATTCGGTATCCATGACCTTAAGCTGGCAGCGTTAATCGCCATATCGGGAGGCTGCATGAACATAGTGATCACCGGAGGGACGGGATTAATTGGTCGCCATTTGATTCCGCGTTTGCTGGAGCTGGGCCATCAAATTACGGTAGTGACGCGTAACCCGCAGAAAGCCAGTTCCGTTCTCGGCCCTCGGGTGACACTATGGCAAGGGCTTGCCGATCAAAGCAACCTCAACGGCGTTGATGCGGTAATCAACCTGGCCGGAGAACCGATTGCTGATAAACGCTGGACTCACAAGCAAAAAGAGCGTCTCTGCCAAAGCCGCTGGAATATCACGCAAAAACTGGTCGATTTGATTAATGCTAGCGACACGCCGCCGTCGGTACTCATTTCCGGCTCGGCAACGGGCTATTATGGCGACTTAGGTGAAGTGGTGGTTACCGAAGAGGAACCGCCGCATAACGAATTTACTCATAAACTCTGCGCCCGCTGGGAAGAGATTGCCTGCCGGGCGCAAAGTGACAAAACGCGAGTGTGCCTGCTGCGAACCGGCGTGGTACTGGCACCGGACGGCGGTATTCTCGGTAAAATGCTGCCACCGTTTCGTCTTGGCCTGGGCGGGCCGATTGGTTCCGGTCGGCAGTATCTGGCCTGGATTCATATTGATGATATGGTCAACGGCATTCTCTGGCTGCTGGATAACGAGCTGCGCGGGCCATTTAATATGGTTTCGCCCTACCCGGTACGCAATGAACAATTTGCCCATGCGCTCGGTCATGCGCTGCATCGCCCGGCTATTTTGCGCGTCCCCACAACCGCCATTCGGCTGTTAATGGGCGAATCTTCAGTACTGGTATTAGGTGGACAACGCGCGCTGCCTAAACGGCTGGAAGAAGCGGGTTTTGCGTTTCGCTGGTACGATTTAGAAGAGGCGCTGGCGGATGTCGTTCGCTGATGTGGTTTACAGCAAACATCCGCCAGTTAACTCCCTGTGTTACAGGATTAGTGGCTTTGCGCGATAAGATCGTCTGGTGAAAGTCGGGTCACCATCATAACTAACTCTCTGTCTAAACCTCTATCCAGCATCTCCTGAGCAATACGCAGGGCTTCTTCGTGTTTGCCCTGCATTGCGCCTTCTTCACGTAATCTGTCAGCAATGGTCATCAGTTTCTCCTTTTCTTGTGGTGCGCGTTCTGTTATCTCACCAATAAATGCACGGAAACGCTGGGCATCCCCTGTTTGTAATACGTAATTAAACAGGGCTTTTAGCTGTCTGTCATTAGTGTTCCCTGTAACTAGCAGCGAAACAATTTGGTCGACTAATCCCAACAGATCGCGCTGACGAATATGTTTCTGAATTAACTCCAACAGCGCCATTTTGCGGTGTTGCATAATCTCGTCATCCGGCACCACGGTAATATCCACCAACGGAAACGCTGATGAATATATTTTGCGGGCTATAGCAGGCTCGGCAAATTCATCAAGCCAGCAGAGTGAATAAGGATAAGGACTTCTGCAACCATGATAAAACAGCATCGGGATCACCAATGGAAGCTCTTTATAGCCCGCATCAAGATGGTTTTGCATTGCCGCAATGGAATAACGCATCATGCGAAAAGCCATTAATTCTTCCGGCTTACTTTGGTGCTCTATCACTACATAAATATAACCCACTCCCTCCTGCGTTTTCACAGACCACAAGAGGTCGGAATAATATTGCCGCAGGTCTTCATCAATAAAACTGTTTGGTTCTAGTTTAAGCGTCGTTAAATCACACAGTTTGCGCAGCGGCGCGGGAAGATGAATATTAATAAAATTCCGCGCGGTGTCTGGATGGCGTAAAAAAGATTTAAATACCGCATCATGCGGCGTGGAAGTTGTCGATATTGTCATGGCGTTCCGTCACCCCTCAAATTTAAGATGACGCGACAATAACCACGATTAACACCCAATGCAGCAGGCAGTTTTTATCTTTGGACAGCGAATTCAGAAGTATTTTTAGCGGACTGCAACTTTTACATTTCAGCGGAAGCTGACTCGCAAATTCCCCTTGAAAATACTCCGGCAGCGTTAGCCACCGGAGAGGAAATTATTTCAGCGATCCCTTAAGGAACTGTTGCAGACGAGGGCTTTGCGGGTTGCCAAATAACTGCTCCGGCGCGCCCTCTTCTTCTATTTTCCCCTGATGGAGGAAAATGACGTGAGTAGAAACATGGCGAGCAAAGCCCATTTCGTGAGTCACTACCACCATGGTTTTCCCCTCTTCTGCCAGTTGCTGCATAATACGTAACACTTCGCCTACCAGTTCAGGATCGAGCGCCGAGGTAGGTTCATCAAACAGTAAAACTTCTGGTTCCATCGCCAGCGCCCGCGCGATAGAAACACGCTGTTGCTGACCGCCGGAAAGATGCACCGGATATTTCCCCTGCGCACGTTCGTCTATCCCGACTTTCGCCAGATACTTCACCGCCCGCTCGCGCGCTTCCTGCTTGCTCAGGCCCAACACCTGAATCGGCGCTTCCATGACGTTTTCCAACACCGTCATATGGCTCCAGAGATTGAAGTGCTGGAATACCATCGTCAGGCGTGTGCGCAGTAAGCGCAGTTGATTTTTATCGGCGACTTTGAGTTGACCGTCTTTGTCGCGCACCAGATTGATCGTCTGGCCATTGACCACGATCGATCCTTCACTCGGTTTTTCGAGGAAGTTAATGCAGCGCAGAAAGGTACTTTTCCCCGATCCCGACGATCCGATGATGCTTATTACATCTCCGGCATTCGCTTGCAGTGAGACCCCTTTCAGCACTTCGTGTTCGCCATAGCGTTTGTGCAAATCGATAACGTTTAATTTATTCTCGGACATCGTATTCTCAGTGCGTTGAAGAAGGTTTCACATGCTGCAACCAGCGTTTTTCCGCTCTGCGAAAGAGGCTGATCAGGACATAAGAGATGATTAAATAGAGCACCGCGGCAATGCCGAAGGCGGTAAAAGGTTGATACGTGGCGGCGTTAATATCGCGGGCTATTTTCAGCAGATCCGGCACAGTGGCCGTAAACGCCAGCGCAGTAGAGTGCAGCATCAGGATCACTTCGTTGCTGTATGCCGGTAACGCAATACGCAGCGCAGAAGGCAAAATAATGCAGCGATACATTTTAAAGGTCGAGAAGCCATAGGCTCTGGCGGCTTCAATTTCCCCATGCGGAACCGAACGGATTGCCCCAGCAAAAATCTCGGTAGTGTAAGCGCAGGTGTTAAGCGTCAGCGCCAGCACGGTACAGTTCAGGCCACTGCGGAAGAAAGCGTTAAGGAATTCGGTTCCCTTAACAATCTCAAGCGTGTACATGCCGGAATAGAACACCAGCAACTGAACATACAGCGGCGTACCGCGAAAAATATAGGTAAATAACCAGATTGGAAACTGGATGTATTTATTACTGGAGACACGACCAATCGCCAGAAACAGCGCCAGGACTCCGCCTATCACTACCGACAAAATAAGCAGCCACAGAGTGATCGCCACACCAGTAAAGCGATAACCGTCGGTCCACAGCAGCGGTTTCCAGTATTCATGTAAGATTTCGATCACAGGTCAGCCCTCTTCACACCCACGGAGTAGCGGCGCTCAAGGAACAGCAGCACACCATTGGAAACGGTGGTGAAAACCAGGTAAATCACGCCACAGACGATGGCGAAATAGAACGGTTCCCAGGTACTTTTGCCTGCCAGCTGCGTGGCTTTGACCACATCTTCCAGGCCGAGTAACGAAACCAGTGCGGTAGATTTGAGGATCACCTGCCAGTTGTTGCCAATGCCTGGCAGGGCGTAACGCATCATCGCCGGAAACATGATCCGCCGAAACACTTGCCCGCGAGTAAAACCGAACGCCGTCGCCGCCTCTATATGCCCTTTCGGCACTGCCATAAACGCGCCACGGAACGTTTCGGTAAAATAAGCACCGTAGATAAAACCGAGAGTGATAATACCAGCGACCATCGGATCGATATCAATCTGCCCGACGCCCATCGCCTCCGTCACCATGTTTAGCGCAATCTGCAAACCATAGAAAATCAGCAGCATCAACACCAAGTCCGGCACGCCTCGAATCAGCGTGGTGTACCCTTCGAAAATCAGCCCCGAAAGCCGATTTTGCGAGAGCTTACCGCCAGCGCCAATTAAACCGATGATTACAGCGAGCACTACAGAGCTGATAGCCAGCTCCAGCGTGACGAGCGCACCCTGTAAAATAACACCTGAAAACCCATACAACATGCTGCCTGTCCTGTCGTGTGTGGTGAATTACCGCCTCTTGTCTCCCTCCGGTTACCCGAAGGGAGCGGGCTTTCTTTCACCGATGGCGATTAACCACCATAAACATCAAAATCGAAGTACTTTTTCGCTAATTTCTCGTAAGTACCGTCAGCGCGCATTTCGGCAAAGGCTTTGTTCAGTGCCTCGCGCAGTTCGTTATCTTCTTTACGCAGGCCCATGCCGGTCCCTACGCCAAACAGTTTTTCATCTTTAACAGACGGACCACCGAATTTGTAATCTTTACCGACGGGTTGTTTGAGGAAACCTTCGCTGGCAGCGACCTCATCCTGGAACGCGGCATCAATACGTCCGGCAGTCAGGTCAGAATAAATGTTGTCCTGCCCCTGATACGAGACGATTTCAATGCCTTTTGGTGCCCAGTGTTCATTACCGAACGTCTCCTGGGTGGTGCCCTGCAATACGCCTACCCGTTTGCCTTTCAGCGACTCGACTGTCGGCTGAATGTCAGAATTTTTCGCCACCACCAGACGAGAATCGGCAGCGTACAGTTTGTCGGTGAAGGCAATTTCTTGCTGACGTTTTTCCGTAATGGAAAGCGATGACATGATGGCGTCAATCTTCTTCGCTTTTAAGGACGGGATTAACGCATCCAGCGGGTTTTCGACAAACGTACATTGCGTATTGATGCGCTTGCACAACTCCTTCGCCAGCTCGATATCGAAACCAACCAGTTCGCCTTGTGAATTTTTTGATTCAAATGGCGCATAGGTCGGGTCGGTACCGATGCGGATGTTTTGCGGAATTGCAGCAAGTGCCGCAGTTGCGCTGGAGAAGGCCAGAACCAGAGAGAGCGATAGCACCAGTTTTTTCATAATGTCCTCAACTGACAGTCTTTTTATAGGGAATATTTACAGGTTTGTTACACTTATCGTGCCATAAAATTGACCATCAAGGCAAAATATCCCGCCCCGTTAGACGTATTATTTTTCATTAAAAATGCTTAAGTATGCATTTCAATGCACCACGATAGTGCAACAAACCTGGCGTGCACCATGATGATCATTCCATCAGGTACAGCTTCCCAGCGACGTATCAGTCACCGTAGACATTAAAGTCGAAATACTTTTTCGCCATCTTGTCGTAGGTGCCGTCCTGACGCAGCTCGCCAAGCGCCTTATTGAAGGCAGCCGTCAGTTCAGCATAATCTTTACGTAGCCCTACACCGGTGCCATCACCGAAGTATTTTTTGTCTTTTACTGATGAGCCAGCAAAAGCGAAATCTTTACCAGCAGGTTGCTTGAGGAATCCTTCGCTGGCAGCAACTTCATCTTGTAACGCAGCATCCAGACGTCCTGCAGCCAGATCGGAATAGACCAAATCCTGGTTGGCATAGGCCACCACATCCACGCCTTTACTACGCCAGGTCTCGTTAGCGTAAGCTTCCTGGGTTGATCCCTGCAGCACACCAACATGTTTACCTTTCAGTGAATCCAGCGTTGGCTGAATCGGTGAACCTTTGGCAGCAATCAAACGAGAATCTGCGGCGTACAGCTTGTCGGAGAAGGCAATCTCCTGCTGACGTTTATCGGTAATGGAAAGCGACGAAATAATAGCGTCGATTTTTTTCGCTTTCAGTGAGGGGATCAGCGCGTCAAAGTCACTGGCAACCCAGGTACATTTCACCTGCATCCGTTTGCACATCTCGTTACCGAGATCGATATCAAAGCCAACAAAATCACCTTTAGCATCTTTCGACGAGAACAGCGCATAGGTGGTATCGGTTCCGATACGTACCGTCTCCGGTAGCGCCGCATAGCTGGAAGCCGCTGCGGAGAGACCGACTAATAAAGACAGAGCGAGAATCGACTTCTTCATACATAACCCTCAAGTGAAAATGGCTTTTTTATGTTGTGTATTGTGTTGTGTGTTTGCAGGCTCTTTCATGCAGGTCTTATGCCATCTTGACGACAACAGTAACATTCAACGTTAAATATGTTAATAAGACATTGCATTATTGTCCTGAAGTTGAAGATAGCAGGTATAGCGGTTGAATCGCAGCGTTTCGATTGAATGGCAGAAACAAAATGTCGAGGATTTGATCGCGGTTGCAAAATTGCCCTGAAACAGGGCAACAGCGGAGTTATGCGCCCTGCCAGCGGGCAAAGAGATCTTCAGGAAGGGTTATTGCAAACTGGTCAAGAACACGATTAACCGTCTGATTTATCACATCATCAAGGGATTGCGGGCGATGATAAAACGCCGGAACGGGAGGCATAATCACCGCACCGATTTCTGCCGCCTGAGTCATTAAACGCAGATGGCCTAAGTGCAATGGTGTTTCACGCACGCAGAGCACCAACGGGCGACGCTCTTTCAGCACCACATCTGCCGCACGGGTCAGTAAGCCATCAGTATAGCTATGGACAATGCCGGACAGGGTTTTGATTGAACAGGGTAAAATCACCATCCCCAGCGTCTGGAAAGAACCGGAAGAGATGCTGGCGGAAATATCGCGCGCATCGAGCGTGACATCAGCTAATGCCTGCACTTCGCGCAGGGAAAAATCCGTTTCGAGGGATAAGGTCTGGCGCGCCGCCTGGCTCATCACCAGATGCGTTTCGATATCTGTGACATCGCGCAGAACCTGTAATAAGCGCACGCCATAAATCGCGCCGCTGGCACCGCTGATGCCTACAATGAGTCGTTTCATAAATAGTTGCCCTGTCAGACTTGCAGGCAGACTTTGCAGTATTTCGGCGGGAGTTGCAAGTCAGGGTGCCAGACCGGCACCCTCAGCGAAGGCATCATCCTTCGTTATGCATTTCGAGATTTTCCACTTCGTTCTGACGTTGCACTGCTTTGGCGTCATCATTACGTAACGTATCGAGGAAATCGAGGTAGCCCTGATCAACATCTTTGGTGACGTAGACGCCGTTGAACACCGAGCATTCAAACTGCTGGATATCCGGATTTTCAGCGCGAACGGCGTCGATCAGATCGTTCAGATCCTGGAAAATCAACCCGTCAGCACCGATGATCTGGCGAATTTCATCAACTTCGCGACCGTGAGCGATCAGTTCCGTGGCGCTCGGCATATCAATACCATAAACGTTCGGGAAGCGAATTTCCGGTGCCGCAGAAGCGAGGTACACTTTCTTCGCTCCGGCTTCGCGTGCCATCTCGATAATCTGCTCAGAAGTGGTGCCACGGACGATGGAGTCGTCGACCAGCAGGACGTTTTTATCGCGGAACTCGGCGCGGTTGGCATTCAGTTTACGGCGCACGGACTTACGACGCAGCTGCTGGCCCGGCATGATAAAGGTGCGGCCAACATAGCGGTTTTTAACGAAGCCCTGGCGGTACGGTTTGCCCAGAATACGAGCAATTTCCAGCGCGATATCACACGAGGTTTCTGGGATCGGGATCACCACGTCGATATCCAGATCTTCCCATTCGCGGGCAATTTTCTCGCCCAGTTTCGTGCCCATATTCACACGCGCGCTGTAAACGGAAATTTTGTCGATAAACGAGTCCGGGCGGGCAAAGTATACATACTCAAACAGGCACGGATTGCTGACCGGATTGTCAGCACATTGACGGGTAAACAACTGCCCTTCTTCAGTGATGTAAATCGCTTCGCCCGGCGCGACGTCACGCAGGAAATCAAAGCCCAGCGTATCGAGCGCTACGCTTTCGGAAGCGACCATATATTCTGTACGGTTCTCGTCAATATCACGTTTTCCCAGTACCAGCGGACGAATCCCGTTTGGATCGCGGAAAGCAACCATACCGTGGCCGATAATCATCGCCACACAGGCATACGCGCCGCGGATTAAGCGGTTTGTGGCAGCAATGGCAGCGAAAATATTGTCGGCTTCCAGCGGGTAGTGGCGGAAGTTGTCCAGCTCGCTGGCGAAGATATTAAGCAGAATTTCCGAGTCGGAAGTGGTGTTGATGTGGCGGCGTTTTTCTTCAAACAGTTTTTTACGCAACTCGTGAGCGTTGGTCAGATTGCCGTTGTGGGCAAGCGTAATGCCATACGGGGAGTTAACGTAAAACGGCTGCGCTTCAGAGGCGCTGGAGCTGCCAGCCGTAGGGTAACGCACATGACCAATGCCCATATTGCCCTGCAAACGCTGCATATGGCGAGCTTCAAATACATCGCTCACCAGCCCGTTCGCTTTACGCAAACGGAAGCAGTTATTGGCATCTATGGTGATGATGCCGGCGGCATCCTGACCGCGATGCTGAAGCACCGTTAAGGCATCATAAATCGACTGGTTAACCGGCATAACACCGGCGATACCGACAATACCGCACATACGTCTTTTTCCTCGTTAAGCCACATCTCAGAGCACTTACGCTCTGGGCAAGAAACTTGACGAGCTTTGCAGATAATCAAAAAACCATCTGATGATAAAACTGAATTGCGGGATCAGCTGTGATTTGCTCCAGTCTTCACTTTTCGACACCCCGGTAAAGGAGTCGAGAAAGAAGAGAATGGCGGCAACAATCAACACACCGCGCAACGCACCGAAACAGACGCCCAGCACCCGATCGGTGCCTGACAACCCCGTTTTCTCCACCAACTGGCCTATCACGAAGTTCACGATAGCACCAACGATCAGGGTAGCGATAAACAGTACCGCGATGGCAATCCCATTTCGAACCAGTTCGTCTTCAAAGCCCGTAAACCAGACTGACAGGTAAGTGTAGTAATGACTGGCAACAAAGAAAGCACAACCCCATGTCACCAGCGATAACGCTTCACGAACAAAGCCGTGGATCAGGCTAACCAGAGAGGAAAAAGCAATCACCGCGATTATGGCGTAATCAATCCAGACCATATGTGTCCCACGATTTTACGCCCTGTCATCCTGTTCGGGGCGCATTCTAACAGAAAAAGAAAACGTTTGCGTAGGGATTTCCTTCCCGCGCATCAATAAAAATGGCGCTGAAAAAATATTCAACGCCATCGACTTTTTATGCCTTTGCGGCATCGTGCAATGCGTGTCGGATGCGGCGTAAACGCCTTATCCGACCTACGGTTCTAACACTGCCCAAGCCTGATAAGACGCGCCAGCGTCGCATCAGGCAAGACTGTATTAATTCGGCGTATAGCCCATTACCACGCCACTTAAGCCAGAAAGTTGCTTCAACTCACCCAGCGAACCTTTCAGCTTATCTTTCGAGGCATCCGGCCCAACCAGAATACGGGTAATTTTACCCTGCACTGGCGTGGATGGCGACGTATAAACCCGATAACCGGCACCGCGCAGCTTACCGACAATCTCATTCACTTTATCGGCATTTTTCAGCGCACCCAGTTGCACAACATAGGCTTTACCCGTTGGCGCTGCTTTTTCTTCCACGACCGGCTTCGGTTCTGGCTTCGGCGCAGGTGGTACTTCAACCTTTGGTTTAGGCGGCTCCACCGGTTTCGGCTTCGGTGGGGCGACCGGTGCAGGTTCCGGTTCAAACTCGGTGTTATTGGCTGCAATAGTGGCCGGATCGAGCGACGGTGCTGCGGCATCACCTGCCCGCACCTCTTCCGCTGCGCCTTCCGGCGGCTGCGTCGGCAACGCCTGGGTGGCGGCTGGCATCATATCAGGCTCATCACGATCGCCCGCTTTCGGCACCAGCGGGATAGCCGCGAACTCATCCTGATAATGTTTTTTCTGCCCGTCCAGCAGCCCTGGAAGTACAATCACCCCCAGCGCCACCAGCACGATCGTGCCCACTAACCGATTCTGAAACTTACTTGCCACCGCTTCTCCTCGCGTCAATCACTTCCATGACATGTGCGACCGTGTGGAAAGAACCACACACCAGCACGGTGTCTTCCGCTTTAGCGTCCGCCATTGCGGCATCCCATGCCTGCGCAACGCTATCAAATGATTTGCCGTTACCCAAATGCTCAAGCAGTTGTTCTGCCGTGGCACCGCGCGGCCCTTCCAGTGGCGCACAATACCAGTCATCAACCACGCTTTTCAACCAGGCCAGAGTTCCGGCAATATCTTTATCATGTAGCATACCGATAACCGCCAGCACGCGCCCGTTTTTCGGTAGCGCTTTCATACGCCCGGTGAGATATTCCGCCGCATGTGGATTATGCGCGACATCAAAAATAACGCGTGGCGACTCGCTCACAATCTGGAAACGTCCCGGCAAAATTGCGCTGGCAATCCCGTCGCGAATGGCATTTTCACTGACTTCCAGCCCGCTGGCACGCAGTGCCGCCAGCGCCGTTGCGGCATTCGGTTGCGGGACAAGCGGCAACGGCAGATTTTCCAGCGTGCCGTGAGCATCGCTAAACGCCCAGTCATGATCGGTGACGGAATAGTTCCACTCAACGCCCCGACGTTGTAACAGTGCACCTTTTTCCTGCGCCACATCAGCAATGGTAGAAGGCATTTCCGGCTCACCGACAATTGCCGGTTTTTCGCTGCGGAAGATGCCTGCTTTCTCGAGACCAATACTTTCGCGATCTGGACCCAGCCAGTCGGTATGATCCAGCGCAATACTGGTTACTACCGCGACATCGGCATCGACAATATTGGTTGCGTCCAGACGACCGCCCAGCCCTACTTCCAGAATCACCACGTCAAGTTGTGCCTGCTTGAACAGCCACAACGCCGACAGCGTACCGTACTCGAAATAGGTCAGGGAAATATCACCGCGTGCCGATTCAATCTCCGCAAAAGAGGCGGTGTGGGCCGATTCCGGCAATTCCTGGCCCTGCACACGTACGCGCTCGGTATAACGCACCAGATGAGGCGAACTGTAGACGCCCACTTTGTACCCTGCCGCCATCAGAATCGACTCCAGCGTACGGCAGGTGGTGCCTTTGCCATTCGTACCCGCAACGGTAAACACAAATGGCGCTGGTTTCAGGACGCCAAGACGCGCCGCGACCTGGCTCACGCGCTCAAGGCCGAGATCGATAGTTTTACTGTGCAGGTTTTCCAGATAAGAAAGCCACGAAGCCAGAGGCGACGCGGCTTGAGGAGTGCGTTTGATAATCATGGTATCCGCTGATTCGTTACGGTGAGAATAGCAAAAGGGCAGAGCCAGTGGCCCTGCCCTTATCAGTTATCAGGCCTCAGGTTCCTGATCCGGTACCGGGGGTACCACTACGCCTTCACGCGGCGCTTCAGGATTCGGCGCTGGCAGATTCATCAACTTCGCCAGAATGCTCGCCAGTTTCAGGCGCATTTCCGGACGACGGACGATCATGTCGATCGCGCCTTTCTCGATCAGGAATTCACTGCGCTGGAATCTAGGCGGCAGTTTTTCGCGAACGGTCTGTTCGATAACACGCGGACCGGCAAAGCCGATTAACGCTTTAGGTTCAGCGATGTTGAGATCGCCCAGCATGGCGAAACTTGCAGAAACACCGCCCATCGTCGGGTCGGTCAGCACGGAGATGTACGGCAAGCCGCGCTCCTGCATTTTTGCCAGTGCCGCAGAGGTTTTCGCCATCTGCATCAGCGACATCAGTGCTTCCTGCATACGTGCGCCACCAGAGGCGGAGAAGCAGATCAGCGGGCAGTTATCTTCCTGCGCCTGCTCAACGGCACGCACGAAACGTGCACCCACAACAGACCCCATTGAACCGCCCATAAAGGCGAACTCGAATGCCGCAGCGACAACCGGCATTCCATACAGAGTGCCTTTCATCACCACCAGCGCATCTTTTTCGCCGGTTTCTTTCTGCGCAGATGCCAGACGGTCTTTATACTTCTTGGAGTCACGAAACTTCAGCTCATCTTTCGGCTCAAGCTCGCTACCCAGCTCCACAAGGCTTCCTTCATCTAACAGGCTATGCAGGCGATTACGCGCTGTCATACGCATGTGATGGTCACACTTCGGACAGACCTCAAGATTACGTTCCAGCTCAGCGCGGTATAAAACCTGACCGCAGCTATCACACTTAGTCCACACCCCTTCAGGAATGCTCGCCTTGCGGGTGGGAGTAATGTTGCTTTTAATTCGTTCAATCCAGCTCATTAGGGACCTTTCTGTCTGAACCTGGTTCGATGCCAGTTTTATCTTTGGGGACGCATAATGCCATTTTTGCCCCCAACAGACCATGAATGTTGCACATTAAAACATAACAGCCCGAAACTTTGGATAAAAAAGTGGTCGAACCGCGGAGTTACTTTTTATTTTGCGGCGCGTGCCGCAGCGCGTTTGTGACGGATTATTTCGATGACGCCCGGCAAAATAGAAACCACAATAATCCCGACGATCAGCAGCTTAAGGTTATCCTGAACCATCGGGATTGTACCGAAGAAATAGCCTGCGTAGGTAAAAAGCAGTACCCACAACAGTGCGCCGATCACGTTATAAGCAGCGAAATGACGGTACGACATGTGGCCCATTCCCGCAACAAACGGGGCGAACGTTCTGACGATCGGCACAAAACGGGCGAGAATAATCGTTTTGCCGCCATGTTTCTCATAAAACTGATGGGTTTTGTCGAGATAACTGCGACGGAAAATTTTCGAATTGGGATTACTGAATAACTTTTCACCGAACAACCGCCCGATAGTGTAATTGACCGCGTCACCCACAATCGCGGCGATCAGCATCAGCACTACCATCATATGGACGTTGAGATCGTTGGTTTCCAGTGATGCCAACGCTCCGGCAACAAACAGCAATGAATCACCCGGTAAAAACGGCATTACCACCAGACCGGTTTCACAGAACAAAATTAAGAACAAAATGGCATAAACCCAGACGCCGTACTCCGCGACTAGCTCTGCCAGATGCACGTCAATGTGCAGGATAAAATCGATGAGGAAATAAATCAGGTCCATATTTGCCTATGCCTTGTACTCGTCATCTTTCAGGCTGTAACTACGTTGGCTACAGCCTGAAATGTTCCGAGCATTATTCTCGTTAGTCCGCCAGAAATAGCGGGCCCATTGGCGGTTTTGGAAGATCATACCGGTCAGGGTAATCCACCGCGACCAGATACAGCCCTTCCGCTTTTGCCGTTGCTGCCGCCAGCGTTCTGTCCTTTGCCGCCAGCAACTCTGCTATCCAGCTCTCCGGCTGGTTGTGGGCACCGACTTCCATCAGGCTGCCGACAATATTCCTGACCATATGATGTACAAAGGCATTCGCTTTGATATCAACCACCACATAAGGACCGTGACGCGTGACATTAATATGCATAACGTTGCGCCACGGGGTTCGGGACTGGCACTGCACCGCACGGAACGAGGTGAAATCATTCTCGCCCAGCAAGCATTGCGCAGCCCGATGCATCCGTTCAGCGTCCAGCGGTTCGTAAAAATGGGTTACCCCTTTACTCAGTACCGCCGGGCGCAGCCGATGATTGTAGATGATGTAGCGATAACGGCGAGCCGTGGCGCTAAATCGGGCATGAAAATCATCAGGTACAGCTTTAACCCAACGCACGGCGATGTCACCAGGTAAATTCGCATTTACGCCCAAGGTCCACGCCGCGTCTTTGCGCTGCGCGGTTGTTTCGAAATGCACCACTTGCCCGGTACCGTGTACCCCTGCGTCAGTACGCCCGGCGCAGAAGACGGTGATGGGTTCGTTCGCCACCTGGGAGAGCGCCTTTTCCAGCTTCTCCTGCACACTGCGGACTTCATTCTGCCGTTGCCAGCCGTAATACTTACTGCCGTCGTACTCAATGCCCAGCGCAATTTTATAAACTGGCAGTTGTTGCTGGTCGGACATTAGTACAGATACTCCTGCACCAGTTTCTCGGCGATTTTTACTGCCATCAGCGCGCCGCCAAAGCGAACGTTATCGGCCACCGACCAGAACTGGACTTGCTCCGGCATACCGTAGTCATTACGCACGCAGCCAACAGAAAGATGCGGCGTACCCGAAGCATCCCCTACCTGAGTCGGGAATTCGTTCTCTTCAGAGAGCACAATATCTTCGCCCTGAGCAAACGCATCACGCGCTTCTTCTGCCGCCAGCGGACGCAGTGCTTCAAAGTTGACCATCTGGGCATGACCGTAGAATACCGGTGCCTGGACGACGCTTGCCGAAATCATCAGCCCTTCGTCCTGCAGGATTTTGCGTACTTCGTCAACGATACGACGTTCTTCACGCACGCTACCTTCGCTATCCGGCAACAACGGCAGCATATTGAACGCCAGTTGACGACCGAAGAAATCTTCTTCGTCAATCGGAATGCCGTTGAGCAATTTCGCACTCTGCCCCGCTAACGCATCGACCGCTTTTTTGCCCTGGGCGGAGGCTGAAATCAGGCTGGTAACACTGATACGCGACAAACCGCCCTGATCGATTAACGGTTTCAGTGCCGCCAGCAGCTGGCTGGTCAGACTGTCTGGTACGGCGATGACATTCCGGTTGCGGTAATCGGTCAGTACAAACGGGTTTACTTCCGGCACCACCAGCGGTACGTCGGGTTCGAGAGCAAACAGTCCGCTGCTGTCGATCACCAGGCAACCTGAGTTGGTCGCTTCTTCAACCCAGGCAGCGGTAGCTTCTTTGCCTGCGACAAAAAATGCCAGCTGCGCCTGCGTCCAGTCGAATTCAGCGGCATCCTGCACGGTGATTGTTTTACCACCAAAGCGCAGTTGTTCGCCTGCGCTTTCGTTACGTGCCAGTGCATAAATTTCCCCAACCGGGAACTGACGTTCAGCCAGCGTTTCAAGCAGGGCTTCGCCCATAGCGCCAGTTGCGCCCAGGACGGCAATGTTCCAGCCTTCAGACATGGTGGTTTACTCCAGAAATAGCAAAGCTCCCTGCCAATGTTACAGCAGAGAGCATGAAGAAGAGATTAACGTGCCGGATGATGAACGGCGTTAAAACCCAGTTTACACAGCAATGATGCCGCACTGGCGTCATCACAAATTACATACAGAGATGACCATTCACGGCGCTCAAGATAGTTTTTGCGCAGTTTATCGAACTCACCCGGTATCCCGGCGACTTTACGCAGCGGTGCGTCATCGCGGCGCACATCATACACCAAATGCACCAGCCTTTTCAGCGTCGGTTGATCGAGCGGACCATGCAGCGTAATGCGGCCAAACTCAGGCGCGGGCAGCAACGTATCCAGCGCAACGTGTTGTTCATGCCCAATAAACTTGCTATAGGCTTCAAACACTTGCGTCGTGCCACGCGCTTTACCCTCCAGGGTATAGCCTGCGATATGCGGCGTGCCGATATCCACTTTTGTCAGCAATTCCACATTAAGTTCCGGCTCGCCTTCCCAGACATCCAGCACCACGCTTAACTTCTGGCCTTCATTCAGGCAGGTCAGCAGCGCGGTATTATCGACGACTGCGCCACGGCAGGCGTTAATCAGAATCGCTCCGGGCTTCAGGCTACGGATCAGTTTTTCATCCGCCAGATGTAGCGTTTTGTACGGACCATCTTTAAAGAGTGGCGTATGGAAAGTCAGAATATCCGCGCGCTGGACTAACTCATCCAGCGAGCGGAAATCACCCTCATCCCCACGGTCGGCGCGAGGCGGATCGCAAAGTAAGGTTTTAATCCCTAACGCTTCCAGTCGCGCCTGCAATCGACGTCCAACGTTACCAACGCCCACGATCCCCACCGTACGGTCGTGCAGTGAAAATCCATCGCGTTCGGCAAGCATCAGCAGGGAGGAGAAAACATATTCCACCACCGCAATCGCATTACAGCCAGGTGCAGCGGAAAAACCAATTCCCGCCTGCTTCAACCATGCTTCATCGACATGGTCGGTCCCCGCAGTGGCAGTTCCAACAAATTTAATGGGTTTTCCTGCCAGCAAAGATTCATTCACTTTCGTGACCGAACGCACCATCAGCGCATCCGCGTCTGCCAGTTGAGCGACGGGGATTGGACGCCCGGGAACCGCGATCACCTCACCCAAACGGCTAAATAAGTCGCGGGCATAAGGCATATTTTCATCAACAAGGATTTTCACGTTTGTGTTACCTGTATGAGACGAGAGTTAACCGGACAAGTATGCCATAATCTCGCGGCCAGGCATACTTGCGAAGATTTCAGGTATAAGGATACGTAATGATACAACCTATTTCCGGCCCTCCTCCTGGGCAGCCACCAGGTCAGGGAGATAACCTGCCGTCTGGCGCGGGCAATCAGCCTTTATCCAGTCAGCAACGTACTTCGCTGGAAAGCTTAATGACGAAAGTGACCTCACTGACGCAACAACAAAGAGCAGAACTGTGGGCGGGTATCAGGCACGATATTGGTCTGTCGGGAGATTCACCGCTGCTTTCGCGTCACTTCCCTGCCGCTGAGCATAATCTGGCGCAACGTCTGCTGGCCGCGCAAAAAAGCCATTCTGCCCGCCAGCTTTTAGCGCAATTAGGGGAGTATTTACGTCTGGGGAATCATCGTCAGGCGGTCACGGATTATATCCGTCATAACTTTGGTCAGACGCCGCTGAATCAGCTCTCACCGGAGCAATTAAAAACCATTCTCACCCTGTTGCAGGAAGGGAAGATGGTTATTCCGCAACCACAGCAGCGCGAGGCGACCGACCGTCCTTTATTACCGGCGGAGCACAATGCGCTAAAACAGCTGGTGACCAAACTTACGGCGGCAACGGGGGAACCCAGCAAACAGATCTGGCAATCGATGCTGGAACTTTCCGGGGTGAAAGATGGCGAGTTAATTCCAGCGAAACTGTTTAACCATCTGGTGACCTGGCTACAGGCGCGTCAGACGCTAAGCCAGCAAAATACGCCGACGCTGGAATCACTACAGATGGCGCTAAAACAACCTTTAGATGCCAGTGAACTGGCGGCGTTATCGGCATATATCCAGCAAAAATATGGCCTTTCTGCGCAATCATCGCTTTCTTCTGCCCAGGCCGAGGATATTCTTAATCAGCTTTATCAACGGCGGGTTAAAGGGATTGATCCGCGTGATATGCAACCGCTGCTTAATCCTTTTCCACCGATGATGGACACGTTGCAAAATATGGCAACGCGTCCCGCGCTGTGGATACTGTTAGTCGCGATTATCCTGATGCTGGTCTGGCTGGTTCGTTAACCCCGACGAAATGACAGTATCGTGACAATAATACCCAGCACCGCAGAGATCGCCCCGGCAAGAAATACCGAAGAGTAACCAAACGTGGTCGCCAGCATTCCCGCCAGCGGCCCGGAGACGCCGAGGGCGATATCCTGAAACGCGGCGTAACCGCCCAGTGCGGTGCCGCGAACTTGTGAGGGGACGCGTTTAACCACCTCCACGCCCAGCGCAGGAAAGATAAGCGAACATCCGGCTCCGGTTAACGCCGCGCCCGCTAATGCGACCCATGCACCTGGGGCTTGCCAGAGCAGCAACAAGCCCACCGTTTCTACAAGCAGAGAGACAATCGCCACTTTCACGCCGCCAAAACGGTCCGGCATCCAGCCAAACATGACGCGCATCACGACAAATGCGCCGCCAAACGC
Organism: Shigella sp. FJ200513; assembly: GCF_040495915.1. NCBI lineage: Bacteria > Pseudomonadati > Pseudomonadota > Gammaproteobacteria > Enterobacterales > Enterobacteriaceae > Shigella > Shigella sp. FJ200513. Next base: position 51,139 of record NZ_JBDYCV010000007.1, read on the forward strand.
GGTAAGAGTAAAGCCCGCCATCGCCCATCCTTTGCTGGCAAAGTAGAGCGAAACGAAAGTCCCGATAACCGCAAAACCAACGCCTTGTAGTGCCAGCCCTAACCCTGGTTTCCAGATAAGCCCGACAACGCTCCACAGCGATGGACGTTCTCCCGCCAGGGCCGGTACTTTGCGCACTGTGCCGTTACAGGCCCACGCCAGTAAGGGTAATACCATTGTGGTGATCGCCAGTGCGGCAAAACCGTAATGGCTATGAATCAACAGGCCAAGCGGCGCACCAACAGCGAGGGCACCGTAAATCGCCATTCCGTTCCATGACATCACTTTGCCAGAGTGTTTTGGCCCTACGATGCCTAACCCCCAGGTCAGAGCGCCTGTCAGTAACTGGCTTTCACCAAACCCAAGAATCAAACGCCCGATGACCAACAGGGCAAATTTGAACGGTGCGGAGACAGGCAAAATCGCCGCCAGCAGCAACGCGCCGCCAGCCAGACCACAAGCTAACATCCCCTGAAGCGCCGAACGTTTTGCGCCATATTGATCGGCCAGTCGCCCGGCGTAACCACGCGTCAGCACCGTAGCCAGAAACTGAATCCCGACGGCAATGCCGACCATGGTATTGCCATAGCCCAGATCATGATGAACAAACAGCGGGATAACCGGCAACGGCAACCCTACGGTCATGTAGGTGAGAAAAACCGCAAAAGAGATGCGGAAGAGCGAAAAACTGGCAGAAGATCGTGTTTCGGTTTGGCTTACAGCAGTCATGCATTACTCCAGAATGCAGCGCAAGGCGAGGAGTATCCCCGTCTCATCTCTCTGGTTTCAGGGTTACGGTGCGTTGGCAGGATTTAACGCGTACGTCTTTTCAGAAGGAAATCGACAAAGCGGGAAGTTTGCCTAGAACTGGTGGCGATTGTCAATGATGTGAAAAAGGGAACCATCAGGTTCCCTTTTGCGTTAGTGCCGGAGGCCGCATTGGCGCGTAACGTCGGATGCGACGCTGGCGCGTCTTATCCGACCTACTCCGGCCTACTGCGAATTAATCTTTTCAGCTTGCGCATTACCAGCGTGGCGTTGGTGCCGCCGAAGCCGAAGCTGTTAGACATAACAGTGGTCAGTTCGCGATCGGTCGTTTCGGTCACGATGTTCAGACCCGCAGCCTGCTCGTCCAGCTCTTCAATGTTGATGCTCGGGGCGATAAAGCCGTGTTCCAGCATCAGCAGAGAGTAGATAGCTTCCTGCACACCCGCAGCGCCCAGTGAGTGACCGGTCATGGCTTTGGTTGCAGAAATCGCCGGGCTCTTATCGCCGAACACTTCACGGATAGCTGCCAGCTCTTTCACGTCGCCAACCGGAGTCGAAGTACCGTGAGAGTTCAGGTAATCGATTGGGGTATCAACGCCATGCATCGCCATCTGCATACAACGTACTGCGCCTTCGCCAGACGGAGCAACCATGTCTGCACCATCAGAGGTTGCGCCGTAGCCAACGATTTCAGCATAGATGTAAGCACCACGCGCCAGCGCGTGTTCCAGCTCTTCAACCACTACCATACCGCCGCCGCCAGCGATAACGAAACCGTCACGGTGAGCGTCGTAAGTACGGGAGGCTTTTTCCGGGGTGTCGTTGTATTTAGTAGATAGCGCACCCATCGCGTCGAATTCGCAGGCCATTTCCCAGCACAGCTCTTCGCCGCCGCCAGCAAACACGATGTCCTGTTTGCCCAGTTGGATCTGCTCTACTGCGTTACCGATACAGTGTGCGGAAGTCGCACACGCGGAGCTGATGGAGTAGTTAACGCCATGAATTTTAAACGGCGTGGCGAGACAGGCAGAAACGCCGGATGCCATCGCTTTAGTGACCACATACGGGCCAACCGCTTTCAGGCCGCGCGGGCCGCGCATTGCGTCAGCGCCGAACACCTGGAAACGCGGGGAACCGCCGCCGGAACCTGCAATCAGGCCAACGCGCGGGTTATTCTGGTAAGCTTCCGGAGAGAGGCCCGCATCAGCGATTGCCTGCTCCATAGAAAGGAATGCATAAATGGATGCGTCGCTCATAAAGCGCACAACTTTGCGGTCAATGAGGCCAGTGGTATCCAGTTTTATGTTGCCCCAGACGTGGCTACGCATGCCGGAATCCTTCAGCTCCTGAGAGAAAGTGATCCCTGAACGTCCTTCACGCAGAGATGCCAGGACTTCCTGCTGGTTATTACCGATGCTGGAAACAATGCCCAGGCCAGTAATCACTGCACGTTTCATTCAATACCTCTGTAAGTCGCACATAGAGTAAGTTTCGAATGCACAATAGCGTACACTTGTACGCCGAACAAGTCCGATCAGCCATTTAATAGAGATATTTGCGCAGCCTTACACACATCGCTAAGATCGAGCCACCGCCTGTAAGACGAGTAACTTACGTGAAACACTACTCCATACAACCTGCCAACCTCGAATTTAATGCTGAGGGTACACCTGTTTCCCGAGATTTTGACGATGTCTATTTTTCCAACGATAACGGGCTGGAAGAGACGCGTTATGTTTTTCTGGGAGGTAACCAATTAGAGGTACGCTTTCCTGAGCATCCACATCCTCTGTTTGTGATAGCAGAGAGCGGCTTCGGCACCGGATTAAACTTCCTGACGCTATGGAAGGCATTTGATCAGTTTCGCGAAGCGCATCCGCAAGCGCAATTACAACGCTTACATTTCATTAGTTTTGAGAAATTTCCCCTCACCCGTGCGGATTTAGCCTTAGCGCATCAACACTGGCCGGAACTGGCTCCGTGGGCAGAACAACTTCAGGCGCAGTGGCCAATGCCCTTGCCCGGTTGCCATCGTTTATTGCTCGATGAAAGCCGCGTGACGCTGGATTTATGGTTTGGCGATATTAACGAACTGACCAGCCAACTGGACGATTCGCTAAATCAAAAAGTAGATGCCTGGTTTCTGGACGGCTTTGCGCCAGCTAAAAACCCGGATATGTGGACGCAAAATCTGTTTAACGCCATGGCAAGGTTGGCGCGTCCAGGCGGCACGCTGGCGACATTTACGTCTGCCGGTTTTGTCCGCCGCGGTTTGCAGGAAGCCGGATTCACGATGCAAAAACGTAAGGGCTTTGGGCGCAAACGGGAAATGCTTTGTGGGGTGATGGAACAGACATTACCACTCCCCTGCTCCACGCCGTGGTTTAATCGTACGGGCAGCAGCAAACGGGAAGTAGCGATTATCGGCGGTGGTATTGCCAGCGCGTTGTTGTCGCTGGCGTTATTACGGCGCGGCTGGCAGGTAGCGCTTTATTGCGCGGATGAAGCCCCCGCGCTGGGTGCTTCCGGCAATCGCCAGGGGGCGCTGTATCCGTTATTAAGCAAACACGATGAGGCGCTAAACCGCTTTTTCTCTAATGCGTTTACTTTTGCTCGTCGGTTTTACGACCAATTACCCGTTAAATTTGATCATGACTGGTGCGGCGTCACGCAGTTAGGCTGGGATGAGAAAAGCCAGCATAAAATCGCACAGATGTTGTCAATGGATTTACCCGCAGAACTGGCTGTAGCCGTTGAGGCAAATGCGGTTGAACAAATTACGGGCGTTGCGACAAATTGCAGCGGCATTACTTATCCGCAAGGTGGTTGGCTGTGCCCAGCAGAACTGACCCGTAATGTGCTGGAACTGGCGCAACAGCAGGGTTTGCAGATTTATTATCAATATCAGTTACAGAATTTATCCCGTAAGGATGACTGTTGGTTGTTGAATTTTGCAGGAGATCAGCAAGCAACACACAGCGTAGTGGTACTGGCGAACGGGCATCAAATCAGCCGTTTCAGCCAAACGTCGACTCTCCCGGTGTATTCGGTTGCCGGGCAGGTCAGCCATATTCCGACAACGCCGGAACTGGCAGAGCTGAAGCAGGTGCTGTGCTATGACGGTTATCTCACGCCACAAAATCCGGCGAATCAACATCATTGTATTGGTGCCAGTTATCATCGCGGCAGCGAAGATACGGCGTACAGTGAGGACGATCAGCAGCAGAATCGCCAGCGGTTGATTGATTGTTTCCCGCAGGCACAGTGGGCAAAAGAGGTTGATGTCAGTGATAAAGAGGCGCGCTGCGGTGTGCGTTGTGCCACCCGCGATCATCTGCCAATGGTAGGCAATGTTCCCGATTATGAGGCAACACTCGTGGAATATGCGTCGTTGGCGGAGCAAAAAGATGAGGCGGTAAGCGCGCCGGTTTTTGACGATCTCTTTATGTTTGCGGCTTTAGGTTCTCGCGGTTTGTGTTCTGCCCCGCTGTGTGCCGAGATTCTGGCGGCGCAGATGAGCGACGAACCGATTCCGATGGATGCCAGTACGCTGGCGGCGTTAAACCCGAATCGGTTATGGGTGCGGAAATTGTTGAAGGGTAAAGCGGTTAAGGCGGGGTAATCTGCTCTCGCAGTGTTTGCCGGATGCGGCGTGAACGCCTTATCCAACCTACGTGTGACGTGTAGGCCTGATAAGACGCGATAAGCGTCGCATCAGGCATGGTGCTCCAGACGCCGCAACTTACAGCTGTGACGCCTGCTGAAACAGGTTTTCCCACATATCGGTCACCAGCGCCTGGTCACGCGGCGACAATTCACCGGCACCAATGGCTTTTTCCAGACTCTGGCTAACGGTCGTATGCACCGCCTGAGCGGAGTGGTCATCACCACTTTCCAGTTCTGCGATGGCTAATGTCAGGTGGCCACGCAAATACCCACTGGCAAACAACTCATCATCACTGGCATGGTCAACCATGCCGTCGATTAATGCCAGAATGCGTGATTCAAACTCCGCGATCATCTTCTTTCCTCATTGTAAAACGTGGCGCTGGCTTCAGTTGAGCGCTTCCGGCCACGGGAACTGTTCCGCCGTAAGTTCCGGCGTGTGATAATAATTTTGTAGTGCTTTAATGAAGCGTGCCGGGCGTTCCGGAATGCCATTTGTCAGATAATCCATCACCTGCGCATGTACCCGCCGTTGAAACACCACACGATCCGGTTCGAAATCCCCTTCCAGATTGTCGCAACTGACGTTAAACGGATATCCAGCCGCCACGCAGAATAACCAGTCGAACGCCTGCGGCTTCACTTCAACATCTTCAAACTGGCTTTGCGTCTGGGCATCGCGTCCGTCCGGGCAATACCAGTAGCCGAAATCAACCAGCTCACGGCGCGCTTTTCCGGCAATACACCAGTGCGAAATCTCATGAATTGCGCTGGCATAAAAGCCATGAGCAAAGACGATTCGGTTATACGGTACTTCCGCATCAGCAGGAAGATAGATCGGTTCGTCGTCGCCTTTAATCAGACGGGTATTAAATTCATCGGCAAAGCAGCTATTAAAAATTTCAATCAACTGCTCGTAGTGGTGTGTACTGTTCATTAGTTCATCCCCAACCAGTGGAGGATCTCCTGTCCGTGGCTATCGTAAAGTAATTTGGCACTCATCACCGCCGAGACGATAACAATCATCGGGCGGATCAGCTTTTGTCCTTTGCTCAACACCAACCGTGAACCCATGCGCGCGCCGAGGAACTGCCCCACCAGCATGACAAAGCCCGTCGCCCAAATCACTTTGCCGCCGAGAATAAACAGCAGCAGACCGCCAATGTTTGACGTTGCGTTGAGTAATTTGGCGTGAGCCGTGGCTTTGGCGAGGTTGAATCCGCACAGCATAACGAAGGCCAGCGCGTAAAACGATCCGGCAGCCGGGCCAAAGAATCCGTCATAAAAACCGACGCAGCCACCGGCAATTAACGCGAAGGGTAAACCGTACATCCGGCGCTGGCGATCTTCTTCACCCAGCTTTGGCATCAGCAAGAAATAGAGGCCGATACAAATCACCAGAATGGGCAAAATCTGCCGTAAGACATCAGCCTGAACGTACTGTACCAACAGTGCGCCGCTCATTGAGCCGACAAAGGTCATGGCAATATTGAGTTTCTGATCGCTTAAACTAACCACTTTGCGGCGAATAAAGTAGATAGTGGCGGAAATAGAGCCGCCGCAGGCTTGCAGTTTATTGGTTGCCAGCGCGTTAGCGGGAGACATTCCCGCAGCCATCAATGCCGGAATGGTGAGTAACCCACCGCCACCGGCAATCGAGTCGATAAATCCCGCCAGCATGGCGACAAAAAAGAGAACTCCCAGCAACAGCGGAGAAACCATAAACAGGCTATTAAACGTTTCCATTAGATCACGTGCTCATCCAGTAGCGCCTGGCAGGAAGGCGGCAACGGAGGCGGTGTCTTCTTCTCAGGCTTTGTTGTTCCCGGTTTTGGAGGTTCAAACCAGCTTTGCAGTTCTGCCCCGCAACCATCGCCTGATGGCGGTAAAGGTTGATCTTCACACTCCAGACTATCGGCAGGGCAACGTAATCGTACATGCATATGCGCGCGATGCTGGAACCAGGGTCGCACTTTGCGCAACCAGTCGCGATCGGTGCCCGCATCAAGGCAAAGTTGTTGTTTAATCGCCGGATTAACAAAAATGCGCGTGACGTCTTTGTCCTGGGCGGCGAGTTTGATCAAGCTGAAAATTTCTGGCTTCCACAGCGTGGAGACAACGTGTTTACCGTCGCGGGAAACTAAGTCCAGTGCTTGCGGGCGCAAGAGCTGCGCGGAGGTCCAGCGAGTTTTCGGCAGTTGCAGAAAGATATCGACATCCAGTCCGGTCTGGTGGCTGGCATGACCGCCGTTGAAACGCCCACCAGCGGGCATCCCCATATCGCCAATCAGCACCGTACCCATGCCCAGATTGCTCACCTGGCTACTCAGACGCTGGATAAACATCACCAGATCCGGGTGACCGAAATAGCGACGCTGATCGGTACGCATGACCTGATAATGTTCGGACTGTATCGGCAACGTGTCAGCGCCGACAATACAGCCATTAGAAAAACTGCCTATCGATTGTGCGCTACCCGGCACAGGTTGGGTTATTTTTTGCCACGGCGTCGCTGCCAGGCTAGCACTACTGGCAAGCAGAGCCAGCAGCGCAATCGCGGTTTTGTTCATTTTTTACCAGCGTGGAATATCAGTCTTCACATCGGCATTTTGCGCCCGCTGCCGTAACAGGTGATCCATTAAAACGATCGCCAGCATCGCTTCAGCGATCGGCACTGCACGGATCCCGACACAGGGATCGTGACGGCCTTTGGTGATCATCTCAACTTCTTCGCCAAAGCGGTTAATAGTGCGCCCCGGCACGGTAATGCTGGAGGTCGGTTTCAGCGCCATATGAGCAATGATTTGCTGCCCGCTGCTGATACCGCCGAAAATGCCGCCCGCATGGTTGCTCTGGAAACCGTCTTTGGTGATTTCGTCGCGGTTCTGGCTGCCGCGCAGCGCCACTACGTCAAAACCGTCGCCAATTTCCACGCCTTTCACCGCGTTGATGCTCATCAGCGCATGGGCGATGTCGGCATCCAGGCGGTCAAAGACCGGCTCGCCAAGTCCGGCGGGGACACCACTGGCAACAACGGTGACTTTCGCGCCGATGGAGTCGCCCTCTTTTTTCAGCGCGCGCATCAGTTCATCTAACGCGTCGATTTTGTCGGGGTCCGGGCAGAAGAACGGATTTTGTTCAACCAGCGACCAGTCTTTGATTTCCAGCGGAATGTCGCCCATCTGGGTCAGGCAGCCGCGGATTTCAATACCAAATTTCTCGGCGAGATATTTTTTGGCAATCGCCCCTGCCGCCACGCGCATGGCGGTTTCGCGGGCGGAAGAACGTCCACCGCCGCGATAATCGCGCAGACCGTATTTTTGTTCGTAGGTGTAATCAGCATGGCCTGGACGGAAGACGTCTTTAATTGCGCTGTAATCCTGAGAACGCTGGTCGGTATTTTCGATCAACAAGCCAATGCTGGTGCCAGTAGTAACGCCTTCAAAAACACCGGAGAGTATTTTGACCTGATCCGGCTCGCGGCGCTGGGTGGTATAGCGCGATGTCCCAGGGCGACGACGATCAAGGTCATGTTGCAGGTCCGCTTCCGTCAGCGGAATGCCTGGCGGAACACCATCGACGATGCAGCCGAGCGCCAGCCCGTGCGATTCGCCGAAGGTGGTTACGCGAAAGAGTTGTCCAATTGTGTTTCCAGCCATCACGGCTCCGTTATTGTTGTGTTTGCGTGTTTACTTAATCTTTATAAATCGCGAAATGTTCTCGTGCGGCAATAAGCTGCTCTTTAGTGAGCATAAACACACCATCGCCGCCGTTATCAAACTCCAGCCAGGTGAACGGAACATCGGGATATTGTTCCATAAGATGTACCATGCTGTTGCCCACTTCACAAATCAACACGCCATCATCAGCAAGGTAATCTGCCGCGTTACCGAGAATGCGACGCGTCAGTTTCAGGCCGTCGGTGCCAGATGCCAGGCCCAGTTCCGGCTCGTGACGGTATTCGTTTGGCAGGTCGGACATATCTTCCGCGTCGACATACGGCGGGTTAGTGACAATCAGATCGTATTGCACTTTCGGCAAATCACGGAACAGATCGGAACGAATCGGAATGACGTTGTGGATCAGACCGTGTTCTTCGATGTTCTGTTCGGCAACCGCCAGCGCGTCGGGAGAGATATCTACCGCGTCGACTTCCGCTTCCGGGAAGGCATAAGCACAGGCAATGGCGATGCAGCCGCTACCGGTACACATATCTAAAATATGCTGCGGTTGCTTGCTGATGAGTCCGGCAAATTTATTGTTGATCAGTTCACCAATCGGCGAGCGCGGCACCAGCACGCGTTCATCGACGTAAAATTCATGACCGCAGAACCAGGCTTTGTTGGTCAGGTAAGCCACCGGAATGCGCTCGTTGACGCGGCGGATCACGCGTTCAACAATACGGTGTTTTTCGCTGGAGGTCAGACGCGCGGTGCGCATATCTTCCGGGATATCCAGCGGCAGGTAGAGCGATGGTAACACCAGCTGTACGGCTTCATCCCACGGGTTATCGGTGCCGTGACCGTACCAGATATTTGCCGCGCTGAAGCGGCTTACCGACCAGCGCAATATGTCCTGAATGGTTTGCAGCTCATTTACTGCTTCATCAACGAAAATTTTATCCACGTATTCCTCCAGGGCATGATCGCAATAATTTCGGCGGCTAGTTTGCCATGAAGATGACGATAAATCAGCATTCACGCGCGGTGAGTGAGGAAAAATACGTTTAAAACGATCGATTGTGCTACGAGTCGGGTAAACTGTAGGAAAATTAGAAATAGAGACAGATAAATGAAAAAGAAAACAACACTTAGCGAGGAGGACCAGGCTCTGTTTCGCCAGTTGATGGCGGGGACTCGCAAGATTAAGCAGGACACGATTGTCCACCGACCGCAGCGTAAAAAAATCAGCGAAGTGCCGGTGAAACGCTTGATCCAGGAGCAGGCTGATGCCAGCCATTATTTCTCCGATGAGTTTCAGCCGTTATTAAATACCGAAGGTCCGGTGAAATATGTTCGCCCGGATGTCAGCCATTTTGAGGCGAAGAAACTGCGCCGCGGCGATTATTCACCGGAATTGTTTTTGGATTTACACGGTCTGACGCAGCTGCAGGCCAAGCAGGAACTGGGCGCGTTGATTGCCGCCTGTCGCCGCGAACATGTGTTTTGTGCCTGCGTGATGCATGGGCACGGGAAGCATATTTTGAAGCAACAAACACCGCTGTGGCTGGCACAACATCCGCATGTGATGGCATTTCACCAGGCACCGAAAGAGTACGGCGGTGATGCGGCTTTGTTGGTGTTGATTGAAGTGGAAGAGTGGTTGCCGCCGGAGTTGCCCTGAATGCTGGCAGCAAATGCCGGAGCAGCGTAAACGCCTTATCCGGCCTACAAATATGTGATAATTCAATAAATTGCAATTCACTTCGTAGGCCTGATAAGACGCATCAGAGCAATACTACGAACTTCAGTTCATTCAATACATACTGAAAACGACACGTCGAATCAATCGGTTGCCCACTACTGGTATTCACATTCACCACAATATCGTGTAGTACTTTATCCGTTACCGGATGACGAGTTGGCGTAACCGTTACCGTTGATTTATCACAACCGTAAGAGGTAAAGGTTAACAATTCTGATACCGCGCGGCAGTATGCTCCTCTGCCATCATTATCAGAAAAATTACTGCCATCACAGAGTCTGCCGCCTTCCATCAGGTAGGTCGAAAGCGTGGTGGTCACTGTTGACCCCGTGGACTGAATTCGTAACGCCTTATTATGGCTGACATAATTTTCACTCCAGGAGATATCGTATGAAGCGACCGGTATCGTTGGGCATATTGTGTTATGCACTGTAGGGGCCGTATAGCTTCCAAATCCGGGTAAATCTGTATAGGAATAAAAGGATGCGATCCAAGGGCAACCATAATCATCAGATGCAACGGTAATTTTAAACGTCATATATGCACAACGAAAAATTTTCGTATCTATGCCAGGGCAATTTGAGTTATTAATTGTATCAAAGTCAGTCAGTACCAAAGTTGGAGCTGAACCCGACCCAGACCAGGAAATAACCCGCAACGTATCGCCTTTATACGCAAAAGAATCATATTTCCCATATGCAACCTCCTTTGGCGTTATCACCGTAACATTGAAAACACTGCTCGCTACAGCACCGGTTACCTTGTCCATGGCATAATAAACTCTCACACTGTCAAAACTCGCACTCATAAGTTTATCTCCAGCATAACTCTTAGATGCGCCGACAACACTCAGAACGAGCAGCATTAGGCTCGCGAAAATTATGGTCCATTTTTTCATTTCAGAAATACTCAAAGGTTGCCGTCACTGTGGCACTAAAGTCTCCGGACGTTACATCTCGCCCGCTCTTTGCCTGTAACCAGGTATTAAAATTTAGGCTGTTATTTCCCTGATTCAGCGGGAGCGTGACGCCTGTTGTATTGTTGATTGGCACCGATGTGCCTGCCGCAGTTTCAATACCAATCCCAGCGCCGGATGCTGATGACGAGGAGTCAAAGGCCAGAAAGCCGGGTAGAGCACTATCTTCTGTTCCTGTCAACGTTACTTTGACATTAAACAATGTAGAACTATGACAATCTTTCAATTGAAACACCAATGGCACTCGCTCTGACTGCCCAAGGTTCATTAAATCACTGGCGGCAATGGCAGGAAAATGTACTTCTGCCAACTGGCTACCATTAATCACTGGCGTACACGATTTACTGATTAAATTGCCGGTAAAGTGCAAATTATCTCCTGCTATTGTGGTTCCACTGCCCAGCAACATCAGGCTACTAATAAAAAACAACGTACGCTTTTTCTTCATTGGTAATCTACCTGTAACGTGGCCCAGGCCTCAAAGTCCGCCTCTGGCAGAATGACACCACTCTTTTTTACTGGCACAGCCGTTAACACCGGTAAATCGGTTTCATTCACCACAAGTGGCGTATTGATCGTAAAACTCTGCCCTGCCTGTTTGAGCTGAATGCCTAAACCAGTGATATTGCTGCTTACTGCAGCATTATCAAAATCGCTTGGTGTGCCACTCCAGCTCAAGGTCATTTCCATTAATGGGTCGCGAACCGCCGTATCGCAGGTAATGGAATACGGCACGGTTTGCTCATAATTGCTGCCATTAATGTCATCAATAAGCACATCCTGAAAAGTTATTTCAATGGTTTGAGCGTTGCTAATCGTGCAGTTAGGCGGCTGCACTAAATAACCGTGAAAAGAGACGTTTGAGAGTGCCATCGAGCAAAAGCCCCACAGCAAAATAAGCGAGATCCGTTTCATTGGTAATCCACCACAATTGTGGCACTGGCGTTAAATTCAGCTGCCGCTAACGTTGTACCACTCTGTTTCACCGGCACAGCTTCCAGAACGGGAACTCCCGAGGAAAAATTAAATGGCAACCATGAGCCAGAGGTTAAGTCGAGTATTGTGTGATCACTACTTTTCTGAACCCGAATACCAAACCCAGGAATACCCGTGCTGATAACTGTTTCACCGTTAATCACGACCGTTGTCGCCTGCATCTGTAGACGCAGGTCATCCATTGCCAGATTGTTACAAACAAGCGAGTAGTCAATGGGACGTTTATAATCAACCCTATTGATCTTATTAATGAATACATTACCAAACTCAACTGCCGCACCATTTACCGTACAAGGAGGAGGGGCATCGACAAGCACCCGTAAATTCATACTTACTGACTTACTCGCTGCAACTGCAAAGCCGCTACCAACACAACATATCAGTAACCCAGTTACCGCCCAGACAGAACAAGATCCTTTCATACTGGCTCTCCCGGCCTCAGCCTTTGCGGCTCTGCTCTTCATCGACCTAGCAACTGTTACCGTTGCAAGTGAAAAAGAGCGGCATCCGAGCGCCATAGTCGTTGACATAGGTCAGTACCGGCACGCTACCCATCTTCACATTCAGCGGTGCAGAGGTTTTCGGCGACATCACTATTGGCGAGAAACCGGCTGCCGGATTGCCATTTTTCTGTGTGCTGGCATTACTGAAAATGACGTAATACGACGTCGGGTTATTGACGGTAAATTCCTGACCGTTGCGGGTTAAAGTAATCTTATATTGCTAGGGGTTTTTCATGCTGACGTTCTCCAGCGCCTTCGGTCGCCAGAACAACTTAATACGCGTTTGTAGTGCTATTTGCAGCGTGTTGGCTTTGTTTGATTTTGGCGGGATCTCACGCACGTTGAAGTAGAACAGGCTTTCACGATCGGCAGGCAATTTGTTGATATCCGGCATTCCCTGCACTTTTACCTGCCCGTTCATCATTGAATCGATGCGTTGCACCGGTGGCAGAACAGTTAACGGTGAACTGATCTTGTTACCCTTTTCATCTTCGATCCAGCTTTGGGCCAGATAAGGCAGTTTCGGATCGTTATTGCGCAACGTCACGCTGATTGATTTGTCGCTTTCATTAAATATCAAACGGGTACGATCTGGCGTTACAGAAGCCTGGGCAGACAAACTGGCAGCGCTAAGCAGTAACGCTAGCGTCGTAGCACCCAATTTGGCAGAGCAAAGTAAATCAGACATGGATCATTCCTTAATCACGTTATTGGTTAGCTGAAACAGAAACAGGGGGATTGGTGGGTGTCACCTGTTGCGTCTGCTCCTGAATGACAGGCTTTATGTCATCAGGAACAACCGGCGCGACGTTGCCTTTATGCTGGCATGGCAGTAACAAGCCGTTAAACAGATCGGCAGGCAGCGGGTCCGGCAGGTTGATATCGCAATGCGCAACACCACTCCAGAACACACTCATGTGTTCGCCAGGTTTCACTCCAGCCAGATAAACATTGCCGTCATCATCGACAAGGCCCACTGTCTGCTCGTTATCATTTTTTACTTCTGCGCCAAACGGAGGATGGCTGCCGTCTTGTAAACGCAGCACCGCCATCGCTTTTTGACCACTGATGACGGCAAATTTGCGGTAGCCAATCGCCCCTTCAGTTAGCGTGGCTTGTACCACCGACTGGGTTGCTTCGGCGTTTTCCGGCAGTTTGTTGAGGTCGATATACGCCTGATTGCGGTAATAGTTATTGACGTCAGAAACGACGGCTTTACCAAACATATTGGTATAAACAGCAGCACCGTTACCTTCTACCGGAACATCGGCAACGCCATCGGCATCAATCAACAAGCGTGTCCCGCCCATATTCTGGGTACGGTGAAGTGCGCCACCGTGGGCAGTAAGCGTTGCGCCGCCCTGTAACGACAAGCCCGCAGAGGTGTATTGCCCTTCATGGTAGTTCGCACTGAGGTCAACCTGCGCCAGCGAACCATCATGGCTGTAATAGCCGTCAACGCTGGTGTGTTTGTCACTGGTGCCGACGTTCAACTGATAGTGAGTCGCGTCATCGACACGGCTGAAATAACCGACCTGACTGCTGTCCGTCCCACTGCCATAGTACCGTTATAGCTAACGGTACTGTTGTCGCCCCACGGCATACTGAGCGAAATGTACATGCCTTTGTCGGCCTGGTTGTCATACTCGTAACGGTAGCCAGTCATCGAGATGCTGACATTACGAATACTGCCCATATTGAAATAGTGCGAGAGCATGATGTTGTAGTTTGTCTGCTCCTCGCGATCCCAGTAGGTATGGCGGGTATAGTTGAGATAAACCGAAACACCCGCATCGCGGAAGTTCTGGTTATAAGTGGCGGTGTACATCTCTTTGTCGTTGCCCGTGCGTACCATTCCGCTGTCACTGGCATCCAGATACTCGCTCATGGTCATAAAGTTCTCTTCCGAGAAGCGATATCCAGCAAAAGTAACGCGGCTGTTGAGCTGGTCAAAGTCTTTGGAATAACTCACACGGAAGGAGTTACCGTCCAGCGAACCTTTGCCATAAGCGGTGTCTTTATCCAGTTTGGTGTGCGAGTGAGTAACATCAAACGCGACCGCGCCGAATGTAGACAAATCGCGACCGACACCAAGCGCCGCAGACTGATAGTTTTCATCTCCCAGTGCGCCGCCATATAACGACCAGCCGTTAGCGATCCCCCAGGAAGCTTCAGCACCAGAAAAAAATTCACCCTCGACATGGTGTCCCCACTCTTGCGGACGGCCCATCATGATCTTATAGCGAACCTGACCTGGACGAGTGAGGTATGGCATCGAGGCGGTGCTGATGTCATATTCCTGCACCTGGCCGTTCTGTTCTTCAATGCGAATATGCAACGTACCGGAGACAGAATCACCAAGATCCTGAATACGAAACGGTCCAGCCGGAACCTGCGTTTCGTAAATCACACGCCCCATCTGGCTGACGGTCACTTTTGCTGTGGTGTGTGCCACGCCGGAAATGTCTGGCGCGTAGCCGCGCAGATTGGGAGGCAACATTTGATCGTCAGTACTGACACTGCCACCAACATAGTTAAAACCATCAAAAATATCGGATCTGAGGTAATCCTCGCCCAGCGCCAGTTTGGCTTTTAATGATGGTAACGCCCGCCTGGCATAGTAGCGACTCCACTCCCATTTTTTTGAGTTTCATCGCCGCTGAATTCATCGTCATCATTACTGCGAGTATGTTGATAGTTAGTCTGCCAGTCAGCACGCATACGCCACGGCCCTAGGTTAACCCCAACCGTCCCGTTGCCGCTGATCTCGTTACTATCATCACCGCCATTTTCTTCGTGCCGGGTTTGTGCGTTGATGCTGTAGTCCGCGACGATCCCGGAGATGCCGTCATCCCAACGTGAAGGCGGATCCCTGTCGGGATAAGTATATTCGAGGTAAGCCTGTGGCAGTGAAATGACTAATGCGGACTGGCTTAAATCAGCCTTAATTTCCATGCCTTCCAGTTGACCGGATTTCAGGCATTTAGCATCGTGGCTCCATTGCAGATTTTTCGCCACGTCTTCTTTTAAACCAAACTGCGCTACCAGTTCCGGTGTCAGACAAGCATAGCTTTTGCTCGCGTCATCTTCACCAGCATACCAGTAAATATCGTACTCTTCCGCCAATGGCTGTTTATTTAGTTGAACCTGTAAATTGTATTTTCCGGGCTCAACATATCCCTGGCTGGAAAAACGCTTCATATCAATTTTTGTGTCGCCTTTTAATTCCAGAAAACGGGAATCAAACTGAATGTCGTCTTCAGCCCAGACACTGCTATAACTCCCTGACATTGCCAGCGCAATGCACCACGGAAGAATCCGTAATCGAAAAAGAGAATGGTCAGGCATACACGTTTCTATCCGTTTTTATTCTTGTTCGGTCAAAATACATTTAAATCCCCCATAGCAGTGTCGCTATGGGGGTATGCCTTACAGGTAAGTAATCTGGAAGGTGGTATTTGCTTCAAAATTACCCAGATCTGGCGCATCAGCTGCGCCGACCAGCCAGGCGTTAAAGTTCAGTGTCTGCTTCGCTTTGCCTTTGTTGGTAGAAGTGTCTTTCACTATTTTCTGGTCAATACCCATGCCGCTTTTGTAAGAGGTACCCAGAGAGTCACCGATCGCCAGGCTAACATTGTTAAATGCCGCACCGGTATCGGTATTGAAAATGGTGTAATAATTGCCGCTATTTGCAGAAGAAACGGTACCAGTAAAGGTAGTGGTCATTGTTTCCTGAGTATCAAATACGCAATCTTGCAGACGAATCTGGAAACTTTTCGGCGTGGTGGTGCCGTTATTTTTCAGTTTTTCGGCACCGATATCACCCATATCAACTTCCAGTTTGTGATCGTCCGGAACGATAGAACACACTGAGTCTTCAATGGTGCCGTAAAAACGTGCAGTACCGTTGTTACCCGCAGCGATTGTTGCCGTAGAGGTGAACACGCCCATCACCATTGCCGCAGCAATAGCTGTTTTAACAAACTTACTCATTATTTGTCCTTAAACTATAAATAATTAAAAATATAAACATTGCAATACATTGATTCAGTCAATAGCCAATGTTTATACCCAGCCATTGAATACGGCATGCGACCCAAAAAGAACAGGTCGTAGAAAATTGTATTCATTGGTGTGGGGCCGCATAGTGATGTTTCCACACCCCTGATCCAATTTAATTTTACTAAAGAGTAAATGTAGATTTAATTAATATATTGACAGAAGAAAGGTTATCTTAAGGACATCCGGTAATGACTCCAACTTACTGATAGTGTTTTATGTTCAGATAATGCCCGATGACCTTGTCATGCAGCTCCACCGAT